>CBFHAF010000187.1:0-7797 GCA_965653435.1 uncultured Chitinophaga sp. | reverse complement strand
TTCAGCACCATTCCCGGCGGCGTAACGGAAAGGAGCTATACGCTGGAAGCGCCCGCAGGGCTTGCGGAAGCACGCCTGCGCATCAGGCTGGCGGCCCGCAGCACGGCCGGCGCCCGGTTCGACCTGGGATTGAACGGCGCCCAATTGCGGTCCTTCCTGCCGCCGCCCGTGAACGGGAATATCTTTGACACATACGCCAGTGCGGTTACCGAACGTTTTGCAACATCCGGCGGCGGGAATTATACCCTGAAATTCACCGGCAGTTCCAGCGCGCAGGGCTGGCTGGACTTCATAGCCCTGGAAGGCCGGGCCCCGCTTGCCCTTCCGGCTCAGGGCGCGCTGCTGTTCCGCGACTCCCGCAGTACAGGCGCCGGGCAAATTGCCGGGTTCGGGCTGGCTAACGGTACCGCGCAAACGATGGTTTGGGATGTGACCGTGCCGCACCGGCCGGTAAACCTCCAGGCCACGCTCACCGGCGGCACGCTCCGCTTTTCGAGAGACGCTTCCGTGACGCGCGAATACGCCGCCTTCAATCCGGGCTCGCTTCCCGCGCCCATATATATAGGCCCTGTGCCGAATCAAGATTTGCACGGCCTTTCCGCAGCGGATATGCTCATTATCACGCCTTCCGCTTTTCAGCCCGCGGCCGCCCGCCTGGCTGCCTGGCACCGGGAGGCCCATGGTTTGCAGGTGCGCGTGGTGGCCACGGAGCAGGTCTGGAACGAATTCGGCTCCGGCATTGCAGATCCCGCGGCCCTGCGCGATTTCCTGAAAATGCAGCACGACCGCGGCGGGCTGAAATATGTGCTGTTATTCGGCCGCGCATCTTATGACTACAAGAACCGCGTGCGGAACAACACGAACTTCGTGCCCGCCTGGCAGAGCGAAAATTCCCTGCACGGCATCAACAGTTATGTGTCCGACGACTTTTTTGGTTTCCTGGGCGACCGGGACGATATCAATGGCAGCGGCGCCCTGCTGGATGCGGCCGTCGGCCGGCTGCCCGTCAGAACCCCGCAGGAGGCGGATGCAGCGGTTAACAAGATCATACAATACAATACCCCCGCCGGCTTTGGTCCCTGGCGGCAGGAAATGACCTTCGTGGCGGACGACGAGGACGGCAACCTTCATCTCGAAGACGCCGAGACCGTAAGCAATATCATTACACAGGAAGAAAGCCCGTTCAATACCGGCAAACTCTACCTGGATGCGTTCCCCCAGGTGTCCACCACCGCCGGGAGCCGCTATCCCGCGGTGAATGAAGCTATCCGCCAGCGTATGTACAGCGGCAACCTGGTGTGGAATTACACGGGGCATGGCAGCTTCAACCGCCTGGCCGAAGAGGCCATATTAGAGGAAAATGCCATCGGCGGCTGGCAGAATGCGGGCAGGTTGCCCCTGATGGTGACCGCCACCTGCGACTTCGCGCCTTTCGACAACCCGGACTTTAACTCCCTGGGAGAGAAGCTGCTGATGCGGGAGAATGGCGGGGCGATTGCGCTGATGACCACCACCCGCGCCGTGTTTGCCTATTCCAACCTCATGATGAACGCCAATTACTTCCGGCGGGCCTTCAGCGCGGGTGCGGGCGGCAACATGCCCACCCTGGGAGAGGGGGCCATGCTGGCGAAGAATGATACCTACGCCCAGAACGGGGATGTGATCAATAACCGGAAATTCCAGCTGCTGGGCGACCCCGCGATGCCCCTGGCCTTCCCGAAATGGCGGGTGACCACCGATTCGCTCAACGGCAGGGAGATACAACCCGCCGATTCGCTGAAAGCACTGGGAAAATATACCATTGCCGGCAGCGTGCGGGACGGATCGGGGAACCTCAGGAATAACTACAACGGCGTGGTGGATGTGACCGTGTACGATAAACCCGCCGCCCGCAGCACCCGCGGCAACGATCCCGGCAGCAGCCCGGTGAGCTTCAGCGTGCAGGACCGCATACTTTTCCGCGGCCGCGATACCGTTCAGAACGGGCGTTTCCGCTTCACCTTCATTGTGCCCAAAGACATGAGCCAGGCAGACGGCAACGCCCGCCTGAGCTTTTATACCAGCAACGCGGCGGAAGACGGCGGCGGTTTTTATAACCGCCTGGCAGCCAACGGCACCGCACCCGATGCCCCGGAAGACCGGGAGGGGCCGGCCATCCACGCCTGGATGAACGACCGCGGCTTCAGCAACGGCGACATCACCCATGAGAATCCGCTGCTCCTCATCAACCTGCGCGACCCCTCCGGTATCAACGCCACCGGCAACGGGATAGGGCACGACATTACCGCCATCCTGGACGACAGCACGCAGTTCTTCATCCTCAACGAGTTCTATGAAGCCCTGCCCGGGGATTTCCGGGAAGGGAACATCCGCTTTCCTATGGCCGGGCTGGCGCCCGGGGAACATACCCTTACCATCCGCGCCTGGGACAGCTACAACAATTCCAGTACCATTAACATCCGATTCACAGTGATCCCCAAATCCTCACTGGCAGTGGAAAAAGTAGGCAATTACCCCAACCCTTTCCGTGGGCAAACGCGCTTTATATTTTACCATAACCAGCAAGGTGTTGATGTTGATGTCGTTATACGTATCTTTACAGCCGCCGGCCAAAACGTGAGCACCATCAGGCGTACAATAAATACAGGAAATGGCCGTTATGATGGCGTCTCCTGGAATGGTACGGCCGACACAGGATCGAGAGTGACCCCTGGCATCTACTTTTATCAAATCGTTGTAAGGGCTAAGGATGATACTCAAAAAGTATTCGGAGGGCAACTGATATTATTATAATCTATAGATTAAAAATTGACTATATTTGAAATATTAATATTATACGTTGCACGCCCTTTACTTGGATTTAATAAATTAGACATTATTTTTACATTTAAGCTAACTACTAACTAAATATAGTATTGCATGTTTTCCAGGATAACGACAGTTGTTATTTGCATTTTCTCCCTGTTCCTATGCCAGCGTACTTACGCTCAAATAGATCCATCGGTTCCCGTTGACGGCAGGCAGAATGTAATCAGCACGGCTGTTCCCTTTTTGAGAATATCCCCGGACGCCCGCAGCGGCGCACTTGGCGATGCGGGCATTGCCATTTCGCCTGATGCTAACGCTGTATACTGGAACTTTTCCAAGCTTCCCTTCGCTAAACAGAAATCCGCCGTTGCCGTAACCTACACGCCCTGGCTGAAAGAACTGGTAAACGATGTGTTCCTGGCGCAGGTGGCGGGTTATACGCAGATAGACGAATTGCAGACCATCGGCGGTTCTCTCCGTTACTTTTCCCTGGGCGACATCGAGTTCAGGAACAGCAACGGCCAGTTTGAAAGCAACTTCCGCCCCCGCGAATGGGCATTCGATGCCGGTTATGCCCGCAAGCTCAGCGACAACTGGAGCCTGGCGGTAGCGCTCCGCTACATCCACTCCAGCCTTGCTTCCGGCACGATAGACAACCAGCCCATCAGGCCCGGACGCTCTGTAGCTGCGGATCTTTCCGGTTTTTATACCAAGGATTTTGAAAATGATAACGGCTCGAACAATAATTTCAGCTTCGGGTTCGCCATTACCAATATCGGCCAGAAAATTTCGTACACCCAATCAGCACAGAAGGACTTTCTGCCCACCAACCTCGGCATTGGCGCGGCATACACGATCGGGCTGGATGAATATAACAAGGTGACCTTTATGCTGGACGTGAACAAGCTGCTGGTGCCCACGCCGCAATACCAGGGTGATACCATGCTGGTATATCCTGACAAAAGCGTGCTGGAAGGCATCTTCTCCTCCTTTGGCGATGCGCCGGGCGGCATGAAGGAAGAGCTGCACGAGCTGATGTATTCATTAGGCGGCGAATACACGTACAACGACCTGTTTTCCGTGCGCGCCGGTTATTACAACGAGCACGCCACCAAAGGCAACCGCAAATACTTTACTGCCGGCATCGGCGTTAAATACAACATCTTCGGGCTCAACTTCTCCTACCTGGTGCCCTCCGGTACGGGGATCCAGCGCAACCCGCTGTCTAACACGCTGCGCTTCACGCTCAGCTTCGACATCGGTTCCAATGAAGAATAGAACGTATCTTTGCCATAACTGATAGTTAAATAAATCCTCCGAAGCTATGGGGGATTTATTATTTTACGGGCCTGCTAAATAAACGGATATGAGCAAGTTAAGGATCGGATTAGGAGTGGATTTTCATCAACTGGTGCCGGACAGGGATTTCTGGCTGGGCGGCGTATTGGTGCCGCATACCAAGGGCGCGCTGGGCCACAGCGATGCGGACGTGCTGCTGCATGCCATCTGCGACGCCATGCTGGGCGCTGCAAGCCTGGGAGACATCGGGGTGCATTTCCCCGATACGGACCAGACCTATAAGAACATCGACAGCAAAATACTGCTGGCCCGCACAATGGAACTGATCGCGCAAAAAGGCTACAGCGTGGTGAATGTGGATGCATCCCTTTGCCTGCAGGCCCCTAAGATCAAACCATATGTTCCCGCCATGCAGGAAGTGATCGCGCGGCACCTGGGCGTGACCGTGGAAGAAGTGTCCATCAAAGCCACCACCACCGAAAAGCTCGGCTTCGTGGGGCGCGAAGAAGGCGTGGTGGCATATGCCACCGTGCTGCTGGAAAAGCAATAACTGATTTATAGATAACTGTTTACCTTTGTTCAATGGCTGATATTCAAGTAAAGATCATCAATCGCTCGGCAAATCCTTTGCCTTCATATGCCACGGCCGATGCCGCCGGTATGGACCTTCGCGCGAACCTTGAAGCTGCGGTCACCCTGCAGCCGATGGAACGCATCCTGGTGCCCACCGGCCTTTTCATGGAACTGCCGGCAGGTTTTGAAGCACAGGTGCGCCCGCGCAGCGGCCTCGCCATCAAGCAGGGGCTTACGCTGCTCAACACGCCTGGCACGATAGATGCAGATTACAGGGGAGAGATCAAGATCATCATGATCAACCTCTCTACCGAACCGCAAACCATTCAGCATGGGGACCGCATTGCACAAATGGTGATAGCGCCTTTTGTGCAGGCTACCCTGGCAGAAGTACCCGAACTGTCGGACACAGAAAGAGGAGCCGGCGGGTTTGGCCATACCGGAAAATCCTGAGCATGCGTTTAACCGGAATATTCACCACTGCTGTCACCGCGTGCATTATCGCCGCAGCCTGCGGAAGCAATAAAAAGATTGTTTCCGCACCCGGCCCCCTGCAACAGGAAGTAATGTCCGCGCGGGCAGACAGCCTGTTTTATGCCGCCCAGCGCTCCAAGATGCTCGGCGACTATAAAACGGCCATCACCCAATATTCCGATTACGTACGCCTCGACCGCAATAATCCCACCGTCTATTACGAACTGAGCCGCCTTTTCCTGGAAGTGCGCAACCCGCAGTACGCGCTGGGCTTCGCCCGCCGCGCCGCCGCGATGGACACTTCCAACAAATGGTTCCAGATGGCGCTGGCGGATGCTTTTACCGTAAACGAGATGTTCGACAGCGCCGCGCTCGTATACACCCGGCTGAGCAGGCAGAGCCCGCAGGATGAAGACCTCCTGTTCAACAAAGGCATTTCCCTTTCCAAAGCCAAGAGCTATTCCGAAGCCCTTCAGGTGTTCGACACGCTGGAAGCCAGGGTAGGCGTGGCCGAAGAGATCGTTTTCCAGAAGCAGCGCATTTACCTGCGGCTGAATATGGTAGACAATGCGGCCGCCGAAGTGCGCAGGCTGATATCGCAGGAACCCGGTGAGCTCCGCTACTGGGGCCTGCTGGCGGAGATATACGAATCCGTGGAACGCACGAAAGACGCAAGGGCCGTATACGATACCATCCTCAGCATCGACCCCCAGCACCCCCGCGCGCTGATCGCCATTGCCAACTTCGAAAAGAAGAACGGCAACGAGCCGCAGTACCGTGCATACCTCATGAAAGCATTCAACAACCCGGGCTACACCATAGACGAAAAAGTATCTTTTGTATATCCGTACCTGCAGATGCTGGAAACAGACACCAGCAAACGCGATGAAGGCCTCCTGCTTACGAAGCTTGTTGTGGACGCGCATCCCAACGAAGCAAAAGCATATGCGCTCCGCGCGGATATGTTCTCACAGGCAAACGAGGCAGACAGCGCCATCGTGAATTATAATAAGGCCATTGCGCTGGACAGCACGCGCTTCAGCGTCTGGTACCAGCTGATGTGGATGTATTCCCGGGCAGACCAGTCCGACTCCCTGCTGCGCGTGAGCGATCACGTTATCCGGCAGTTCCCGAAAGAGTTCATGGGCTATTATTTCAACGGCCTGGCCAATTATTTCAAGCAGCGCCATGATGCCGCCGCCCGTTCCCTCAACGCAGCCCTCGTGATTGGCGGGGAAAAACGTTTTGTGGGCGACGTGTACGCGCTGCTGGGAGATACCTATCATGCCAGCGGCATGCACTCCCGCAGCGACAGCTGCTACGACATGGTGCTGAGCCTGCGCCCGAAGGATCATATCGTGATGAACAACTACAGCTACTACCTGTCTATGCGGGGCGACAAGCTGGAGAAAGCCGAGCAGCTCAGCCGCCGTTCGCTGGAACTGCAGCCAGAAAGCCCTACCTACATGGACACCTACGCCTGGATACTTTTCCGCCTGGGCCGTTATAAAGAAGCAAAGGAATGGATCGAGAAAGCGCTGCAAAACCCCGAGGCCCAGCAGGACCCGGATGTGCTGGAGCATTACGGGGATATTCTTTTTAACCTGAACGAAAAAGAAAAAGCCGTTCAGTACTGGCAGCTGGCCAAGGCCAGGGGCGCCAATTCGCATGGGCTGGCCAGGAAAATAGCGGAGAAACGCTACATCAGGAACATGGACCGCTGAGTGCATGCATTCAACGGTAAATCATAAAACTATTACACGCACAATGAAGCAAAAAGCAGTACTACAGCTTGTTATATGTTTGGTCAGCCTGGCGTTTTTCAGCTGCCGCTCCACGAAGATCACGCGCGCCACTTTCCCTTCAGACACTTCCGCACGTAATACCGCCGATTCCCTCAGCCGGGAAAAGGAACTGGCCCTTGCGCGCAGCATACATGAAAAAGTGAATGCCAACCGCCTGGAGTACAAGACCTTTTCCGCCGAAATGAAAATGGATTACGAAGATGACAAGGGGAAGAAAATGAACAACCTTGGGGTGAACATCCGCATGCATTACGACAGCATCATCTGGATCCGCGTATCGGGCCCGCTGAACGTGGAAGGCGCCCGCATCCTCGTTACCAGGGACAGCATCAAGATCATCAATAAAATGGAAGGCACCGCTACCCTCCGCAGCGTGAGCCAGGGAAAAGAACTGCTGAAAATGGACCTCAGCCTTTCAGCCCTGCAGGACCTCATCGTGGGCAACCCCGTGTTCCTGTCCGATTCCATCAGCAATATCGTTTCCACGCCGTCCATCATTTCCTTTACTTCTTTGCAGCCCGAGCTGGTAAGCATGTTCAATATCTTTGCGGACGATTTTGTGATACAGCAATGCAAGATCACCGAAAAAGACAGCACCAAGGCCGATCCGCGCGTGGTAGAGCTGACCTACGGCGATCACAAGCCGGTGGAAAACAAAAAGGTGGCTTTCCAGCGGAAGATCTACGTGGAAGAAAAGAACGTGGTGAAAGTGGCGCTGGATTTCAAGAAGATGGAGCTGAACAAACCGCTCACGTACCCCTTTACCATTCCTCCATCCTACACCCTCGAGTAAACAATTTCGTTGTATATTTAACGTTATAAATCATCACTAAATAGC
>CBFHAF010000186.1:0-7803 GCA_965653435.1 uncultured Chitinophaga sp. | reverse complement strand
CTTGTGTGTTTTTCGGTTTTTTCTTAAAATACGCCCCGGTGTTCTTCCGGGCGCCCTTCCGGTATACGGTAATGTATTGTTCTTAAGGTTTGTCCCACCAAACGGGCTGGTTGAGATAGGTAGGTTTGTCTGCGTTCGGATTTGCCTTCAATACCTGTTCGATATTGTAGTTGATCTCGTAGCTGGGTACTGCAAACCTGCGCGGCCAGTCTGTCTGGTTGGGATAGGCTTCCAGGAAAGTGTGGGAGGGCCGTTTAAACCCTTTGTAAATGCCGGTGGCTTCGTTGTAGTTGCCGGAGGCATCCGTGCAATAGTTCATCCTTCGGAGGTCTACCCACAGTTCGGGAGAGTAGGACATGGCGATGTATTTCTGGATCATGATATTGCTCATGGTCAGCTTTGCAGGGTCCTGCTCCACGGAAGTGCTGGCGAGGAAAGCCTCGATCTTGGTTCCGGGGATGCCGATCAGTTCCATATGGGCGCGGATGCCGGCCTTGTAAGCGGCAAGCGCCTCCGGGCGGTTGTTTTGACGGAAGCGTATTTCAGCTTCGATAAAACGCATTTCAGCATGGGTGAGCAGCAGGCCTTTGGCGCCACGGAGCGTGTACCAGGTGCCGGTGGAGTAGATCCTGTCCGTTGCCGTGGGAGCATACGGATTCTTACGTAAAGGAATGTATATGGAATCCTTTGCAACCGGGCCTGTTTTAGGCAGGTCGGAAGCCATATCCACGCCTTGTGAACGGAACCATACGCCGTCCTTATTCATTGCGCGGGGTATAAGCGTATCCGCCCTGGGATCCTCCATGTTGCTGGCGCCCGTCGGGGCGCCGGTGTAATTGTTTGTGAGGTAGTTCACATACAGCCGGGTCACCCTGGCAGTCAAACCGGTATTGGTATATTGCAGCGCCTCCTTTGCTGCGTTCGGCACATTGGGGCCTTCGTCAATATATTGCATGACGGAGCTTTGCGCCATGGTTTGCGGGCCTTTGGCCAGTGCGTCCAGCACAATTTGGGGATTGTAAGAGGCTTTTTTGGTCGTGTGATGCAGGAAACGCGCCTTCAGGCCCCAGGCCAGGCGGATCCAGTTGTCCACATTGCCTTTGTTCAGGATGTCTCCCGTTGCAAGGGGAGGTGCGATCGGCCCCTGCGTTTTCTGGAGGTCGGCTATCGCTTCATCCAGCAGTGCCAGTATTTTTCCCTGGATATATTCGCCGTCGTCGAATTTGGGTGTGAGTATTTCCTGTTTATCGAACTCGTCATAAGGCAGCATCCCGTAAAAATCGGCGAGGTAACCGAAGCCCCAGGCCTTGATCACTTTGGCGGCCCCGATGTAATGCCATGCTTCTACTTTTTCAGCTGCGGCGATCAACGGGTCAACATTCACCCCGGTATTTACATACCAGCTCTGCCAGGGCCAGTTGGCGCTGCTTACGTTGGAGTACCAGCGGGTGAGGTTCCAGTTGTTATTGACGGCGTAAGTAACCGCGAGCTGCTGCGATACCAGGGCTGCGCGGGTGCCGGCGCTTTCGTAACCATCCACGAACTGTGCGATCAGCGGGGGAAGCCTCTGCTCTGCTGTGGGCACAGTAGAATTGGCGCTGTTCGGGTTCTCGTTGATATCCACCCATTTTTTACAGGAAGTAAAAACGAGGGAAAGACTAATGCAATAAAGTATTTTTTTCATTACCGTAACTTTTAGAATTTAAGATTTAACCCAACCGCGAAGCCGGAAGTGGCAGGCACACCGGCGTAGTCGATACCCACTGAACCTGAGCCCACCACACCTGCGCCGGCGGCGCTGGTTTCAGGGTCCATGCCGGAGTAGTTGGTGAACAGCAGCAGGTTGGTGCCGGTTGCGGTGATGGTCGCATCTTTGAGCCAGGGCGTCCTGGTGAAAATATTCCTCGGCAGTGAATAAGCAAGGGATACGGAACGCAGGCGGAGCCAGTTTGTTTTTTCTATGAAGAACGGCGCATGGTTCGAATAGATATCCCTGTAGTATTTTTCGTTGGCCACCACGGTTCTGGTAACCGGTTCATATTTGGAAGTGGCCGGGTTGAGGCTCATGCCGGTGAAGGACAGGTTGCTGCCTCTGTTCTCCGTTCTCGTGCTGAGGCCATAAGCGGTGAGCAGGTATTCGGTACCGTTGTAGATATCCCCGCCCACGCGGAAATCCCAGAGGAACGAGAAGTTAAAGTTCCTGTAGCTGAAGCTGTTGTTCAGGCCGCCCAGCAGGTCCGGCTCGCGGTTCCCGACGTGCGTGGTGGTAAGGGTGGAGGTAAGCGGATAACCGGTGTTCCAGTCCAGCAGCAGGTTGCCATCGCTGTCCGTCTGCCATTTGGAGCCGCTCAGGCCCATAAAGTTGCCATTGTCGAAAGACGCGGCTTTGGCATTGCCTACCTGCACATCTGTTACATACAGGATGGGCAGCGCCGCGGGCAGTTCTTTTACTACGCCTTTGTTATGGCTCATGTTGAGCATTACGTTCCAGCTGAAGTTCTTTCCTTTGACGGGATTGGCATTGATGGTCACTTCCACGCCTTTGTTCTCGATCTCGCCTGTGTTTACGTAGCTCAGGATATACCCGGTGGCGTTGCTCACCCGGGGCTGCAGTATCTGGTCCTTGCTGTTGTTGATGTAATACGTTACATCCAGCCCGATGCGGCCATTGAGGAACCGCAATTCAGCCCCGAATTCTGTGGAGGTGGTGGTTTCAGGTTTGAGGTTCGCGTTGCCCCGCGTCCAGTGGTTGCGGAAGCCGCCGCCAATGGTAAGCTCGGGGCCGAACAGGTAAGTGTTGGTCTGGTATGCGGGAGCGTCTTTGCCCACTTGCGCCCAGGAAGCGCGGATCTTGCCGAACGACAGGATATTGTTTTCAGGCAGTATTTCGGTGAATACAAAGCTGCCGCTGAAGGAGGGATAAAAGAACGATTGATTCTGCACGGGAAGGGTGGATGAAATGTCATTCCTCCCGGTAGCGCTCAGGAACACCATGTTCTTATACGACAGCCGGAGATCGCCGTAAAAGCCTGCCAGCCTTCTGCGGGTGATGGCCTGGGAGATGTACTGGTTCTCTTTGGCGGCGTTATTGATGCTGATGAACTGGGGAATGGAGAAGTTCTCCGCGCGGGCGGAATTGGACTTCACGTAAGTGTCTTCCGTGGAAGAACCCAAGATCAGGCTTCCATCCCAGTCTTTGCCGAAGGTCTTATGGAAGTTCAGCATGAAGTTGGAGTTCACATAGTTGTAGGTCCGCTGTGTTTCAGACAGCATGCCTTTCTGCCAGGCATCTTTCACGCTGGAACCTGGCGCGGTAAGGCTGCTGAACTCGGTCGTATAATTATCGACGCCCAGCCGGTAGGTAGCGTCCAGCCAGCTGGTGATCTTTGCGCTGGCGTAAACGGTACCGATAAAACGGTTCGTTTTGTCTGACTGGGGATTTTTGTTGATGATCCAGTAAGGGTTGTCAACATCTTCATTCAGCGGGATCTGCGGCAGCAGCCTGTGTTTGGTGCCGTCCGGGTTCAGCCATACTTTCATGTCGTCGTTCCTGGGCCAGGCAATAATGCTTTCCATGTACCCGGTGCCGCCGGAGTTCCAGAGGCCGGTGCCGGTGAGTGTTTTGCGGGTTTCGCTGCGGGCATAGGATGCGTTCACGCCGAAGGTGAAAATGCCGAACTTCTGCTCGCCGTTGAAACGCACGGTGGAACGTTCGAAGTTAGTGGTCGGCACCACGCCGCCCTGGTTCAGGTTAGAACCGGAGAGGAAAAAGTTGCCGGTTTTGGAACCGCCGGAAACGGTGAAGCTGTTATCAAATGCATTGGCGGTTTTGAAGAAATCGCCCATGTTATCGTAGACAGGTTCTCCGGGCGCGAATTTGTCGCCCCAGGAGCGCGGGGTCTGGTCGGTAAACGCGCCGTTATAATAGGAGCCTTGTTTGTAGATGCTCTGCTGGTCGGGCAGGCGGTTCACCCAGTTGGCGATGTAGCGGCTGGTAACTGAACCTGTTACACTGCCTTCGGCGCCTTTTTTGGTGGTGATGATAATGGCGCCGGCCGCCGCGCGTAAACCATACAGCGCCGCTGCGGCAGGGCCTTTCAGCACGGAGATGCTTTCAATATCCTCCGGGTTCAGGTCCATGGCACGGTTGCTGTTGGTCGTAGAAATGTTGGTGCTGCCGTCGAAAGCACTGTTGTCGCCCTGGCCGGTGGAATTGTCCATCGGCATGCCGTCTATGACAAACAACGGCTGGTTGTCGCGCTCGAGGGAAGTGCCGCCGCGAATGATGATAGACGCGGAAGAGCCCGGCGCACCGCCGGAATTGGTAATGTTCAGGCCCGCGATTTTACCGTTTAGCGAGTTGATCAGGTTCGGGTCTTTGTTCTTGAGCAGTTCCACAGACTGGATATCCTGCACGGAATACCCCAGCGCTTTCTTTTCTTTCTTGATGCCCATGGCCGTTACCACTACTTCGTTCAGCGCGCTTTCAGACAGCTTCATGCTGAGGTTCAGGGTGGAGCTTTCGCCCACTTTCAACCTGGTGGTCTCGTAGCCGATAAATGAAAATTCCAGCGTTTCCCCAGGAGAAGCCTGGATGCTGTAAGCGCCTTTCACATCCGTTTGTGTGAAACGGCTGTTGCTGCCGGATATCCTTACTGTTACGCCAGGCATAGGTGTGCCGTCTTCAGACAGTACGGTACCGGTAATGGCTTTTTGTTGCCGGGCAAGCAGCGCCCCGGGCAACATGAGCATTATTAGCGAAAATATCGCTAATAACCGGAGAGATCTTCTCATGTTTTGCTGTTTTTGAGTTGGAATGAATAACTGGTTGATAAATAATTGAGCCTTGAATTTTGATACTTCAATTGCATGGTACTATGATCATAAGCAGACGGACTTTTCTCCTCTCATTACAAAAGGCAGATCCCGATTGATATTAACGTATACAGTGTGACCGGGATCATATCGTCCCTTCCCGATTTAATAAGACAGATTTCCGATTATGTTGACATCTACTTTGCAATTGGAAACGGCTGCATTGCCCCTTTCAAAAAATAAAAGTGATTCCCGATTTACCTTGACAAATACAATGTGATTGGAATAATGCTACCAGATTTCCTACTAAGATAAATACCGGCCGTCAATATTTTTAAGAAAAAAATCAGAAAAATGACCAACTTGAGTCAACATAAATCAGTTATAATATGTCTTCAAGAAGGAGCTTCCTGCGGAATGCCGCACTGGGCATGGCTGTAACAACAGTTTCTCCTGTTCTGGCAAGCGCGGGGTATACCGCCAAAGCCGGCACTGCCGACTTTCCCGTAGGGATGGCCGGCTACACTTTTGCGAAATTCGACCTGGACAAGGCCATTGCCATGATGAAACGGGTGGGCATCAAATTCATTTCCGTGAAGGATATCCATCTCCCGCTGAACAGCGGCCCCGAAAAGATCAAAGAAGTGCTGGACAAATTCGCCGCGGCGGACATCAAGGTGTATGCCGTGGGCGTGATCTATATGAAAAGCGAAAAAGCGGTGGATGAAGCTTTCGAATACGCCAAACGCGTGGGCGTTCCCCTGATCGTGGGCGTTCCCAATCCCGAGCTGCTCGATTACACGGAGAAGAAAGTGAAAGAATACAATATCCGCATCGCGATACATAACCATGGCCCGGAAGATAAGCTGTACCCCGGCCCGAAGAATGTGCACGACCTCATCAAAGACCGCGACGCGCGCATGGGCATCTGCCTGGACATCGGCCATGCCATGCGTGCGGGAGAGGAGCCCGGCAAAGCCATCCGCGAATATAAAGGCCGCATTTTCGACCTGCATATCAAAGATGTGACCGAGGCGTCCAATAAAGGAAAAGCAACGGAGATAGGCCGCGGGGTGATCAACTTCGCGGGGCTGGTGAAAGCCATGCAGAAAACGAAGTTCGCCGGCATCGCCAGCATAGAATATGAAAAGGACATGACGGATCCCTTGCCCGGTATCGCTGAATCAGCGGGCTTCTTCAGGGGAGTGATCGCTTCGGCGGAATAAAGATCGGAGTTAATTTGATAAAGGCCTTCCCGGGATACCAGGAAGGCTTTTTTATTCTTTGAGAAGGCGAAGGGTACCGGTGAGTTTATATTCATCGCCTTCGGTCCAACTGGTAAGTTCATAGAAGCCCCTGCCGGACACGTCAAACCTGAATTCCTTTTTTGAATTTCCGGCATTCATCCCCAATTTTTCCCGGCGCATTGTTACATGCCGACAGCACGCATATTAAAGGCAATAAGTATTGCATATGGATCATCTGTTAAAATTTCATCAGGGATTAATGAACAGCCGGAGGATATACGAAATTTCATACAAAAGGAACACGATCACCAGCGTTCCGTGGAACTTCGGGTTGTTCGTGCGCATGGCTATCATGCATAGTATAAAATGTACGGCATTGCGGATGGGATATTCCGGGCCAAAATGCCGGAAATAATCCACGCCTTTGATGAGCGTATCGACCACATCCAGTACAAAGCTGGCGCCCAGGAGGCCGAAGAACCATTTTTTCCGTGAATAAAAATAATCGCGGAAGCCGCTGTAATCCTTCAGGTCGTCCGGATACAACAATGCGCATATCACGTAATACACGATGATGTAAATGATAATAAAAAAGTACTCCGGGAAGAACCAGTGCTGGATGCGCGTAAGATGCCATTCCCACCACCAGAAATGCACCATCAGCAGGAACACGTAAAACGACCAGGTGAAATGCACCCAGTAAAATGGATTACGGTCCGGGTGCTGCACCAGCTTGATAGCGCCGTTCAGCAGCTGCCTGATGCTGAGGCCCAGCAATATGCCGAGTATCACTTTGATGTGGGCAAATGAATCCATGAAGCGTTTTTTGGGTCAGGGTTTATATAAAAATAACGATAATAGCTTAATAACAACAGTCCGCCGTATTGCTGTTGCCCGCATGGCCTTTTTTTTGATGAAAGCTGGGCATGAACGCAACTCAATCTCCCGGCAACCCTGTGATCAGGCATAAATACACGGCGGACCCGGCCGCCATCGTACACGAAGGAACGGTATACCTGTATACCGGCCACGATGAAGCACCCGAAGGGGAATTCAATTACCAGATGCATGAATGGTGCTGTTTCTCATCGACCGATATGGTGAACTGGAAAGAGCATCCCGTACCGCTGCGCGCTGCGGATTTCGAATGGGTGGAAGACGGCGCCTGGGCTTCGCAGGTGATTGCCCGGAACGGCCGTTTTTACTGGTACGTGGCGGTAACCCACAAAACCATTCCCGGCAAGGCGATAGGCGTGGCGGTGGCAGACAGGCCGGAAGGGCCGTTCAGGGACGAACGCGGCTCGGCGCTCATCAGCAACGATATGACGGAGTCCGACAGCGACAAGGACGATATAGACCCCACCGTGATCATAGACAAAGACGGGCAGGCCTACCTCTTCTGGGGCAACGGGCAATGTTATTACGCCCCGCTGAAAGAGAACATGATGGAGCTGGACGGGCCCATCCGCACCATTTCGCTCCCTGAATTTTCAGAAGGCGCGTGGATCCACGAGCGGAATGGGTGGTATTACCTCCTCTACGGTTACCAGTTCCCCGAAAAAGTGGCTTACGCCATGAGCAGGAGCATACACGGGCCCTGGGAGTTCAAAGGCATCGTGAACGAGCTGGCGGGCAACTGCCAGACGAATTCCCCCGCTATCCTGGATTACAAGGGGGCATCCTACTTCATTTACCACACCGGCGGCCTTCCGGGCGGCGACAGCTACCGGCGCTCCGTATG
>CBFHAF010000185.1:0-7813 GCA_965653435.1 uncultured Chitinophaga sp. | reverse complement strand
GGCCGGTGAGCGTGGGCGCCTGCAGCAATCCTTCAAAATCGCCTTCGTACACGATGGTGCCGCCGTTGGAACCTGCTTTGGGGCCTACGTCCACAATATGATCCGCGATGCGGATCACCGCGGGGTCGTGCTCCACTACGATCACGGTGTTGCCTTTATCGCGCAGCAGCCGCAGCAGGTTGTTCAGCCGGTGCACGTCCCGAGGGTGCAGGCCGATGCTGGGCTCGTCGAAGATGTACATCATGTCCACCAGGCTGCTGCTGAGGTGGCGCACCATTTTCACGCGCTGGCTTTCGCCGCCGGAAAGTGTGGCGGTTTCACGGTCGAGGCTTACATAGTCCAGCCCTATATCCACCAGGTGCTGCAAACGCTCCAGCAGGCCGGCCGCTACGGGCAGGGCCACCGGATCATTTATCCTGCGCAGCAGCTCCGCCAGCTCGTCCACCTGCATGGCTGCCATTTCGGCGATATTATACCCCAGCACTCTGGACGACAGCGAGGTTTCATTCAGCCGCGCGCCTTTGCAGGCCGGGCATACCACATCCGTGATGAAAGGCTGTACCCGTTTGGCCGTTACATCGGCCATGCTGCCTTCTTTTTTGATGTACAGCCGGTCGAATTTCACGGCCAGCCCTTCGTAGGTGATATTAAGCGGGCCTGAAGCGGTTTCCAGCTCAAATTTTTCCGTCGGCGCGTATACCAGTTTCTCCCATTCTTCAGGAGTATAATCTTCCAGTTTCTTATCCACATCAAAAAAACCGGAGAAGGCATAATTTTTCCAGTACCAGGTGCCCACGGCAAACACGGGGAAGCGGATAGCGCCTTCGTTCAGGCTTTTGGACCTGTCCAGGAACTTATCCAGGTCCAGTCCCAGCTTGCGGCCCACGCCCTGGCATTCCGGGCACATGCCGGCGGGATCGTTGAAGGAAAATACGTTGGAAGCCGTGCCCACGCGGGGTTCTCCGTAGCGGGAAAAAAGCAGGCGCAGCAATGGGCTGATGTCGGTAATAGTGCCGAGCGTGGAGCGGGAATTGCCGCCGATGCGCTTCTGGTCTACCACAATGGCCGTAGAAAGCCCCCTGATGGCGTCTGCATCAGGCGGGCCGTAATGCGGCAGGAAATTGCGGATAAAAGCGGTGAAGGTTTCATGCAGCTGGCGTTTGGCTTCCGTGGCAATGGTCTCGAATACGATAGAAGATTTCCCGGAGCCGGATACGCCGGTAAAAATAGTGATGGCCCGTTTCGGGATGCGCAGGGAAACATTTTTGAGGTTGTTTTCCCTGGCGCCCTCAATGGTGATAAATTCTAAAGGCATATGTGAGTGGATTATCCCGCAAAGATGCCTTCATTCGGGAAAGACCGGTTGTGCGGAACGGATTATTTTCCGTTCTCCACGGAGCCCATCACTGCCTGCTCGATGGAAATACCGATTTCCTTTGTTTCAGGCGTTTCATTATCCGACCCTTCCTCGAACCAGTGGGCCGCGCCTTCGTTATCTTCTTTCCGCAAAAGGTAGAGCGTTTTCCCCGGCAGCGTCACTACGTAAAGGTCCTCTTCTTCCCTGTACACGGGAACGTTATGGCTGTTGTATGTAATGTGGAATGTGTTCATACTACTGTACCTGCAATTGTTGTGCCTGTGTATACCTCAGGAAGCCGAAAAGTTTTACATTTAACCTGTCAATGCAGGAAATTCACATCTCCTATTCCGGATTAAAAAGCATCGCGCAGCGCTTTATCGTGCATGTGAGCAGGGAGACCGGCTGCATAGGGGAAGTCTGCATCAGCACGGGCATCAACGACGACCTCGGTGTGGACGGGGACGACTGGGACCCCATCATTCAGGCGCTGGTGCATGAAGAAGGACTGGAACTGGATGGCTTCGGTTACTACGATTATTTCTCGGATGAAGGCGCTTCCGGTTCAAACCCGGTCATCTTCTTTCCTTTTACCGTTCTCGGTTACCTGGCCGCCACGCCGCGGCGGGATTGGTCTTTAAAAGAACTCCGGCGGCGGATGTTTCCGCAGGGAACAGGCAAAACCCTTTCAGTAGCAGACCTGATCACTTCAAAAATCGAAGGCAGGTTTGTGCCGCGCAGCGAACGCAGGTACGTATTCAAAATGAAAAGCCGCCAGCTGGGTGCTGACGGCCGTCCGGTTACAGAACAATGAAAGATAATAGGTTTCCGTTTAACCGATAATTTCCGCTACCCTTCCTACCTGCCCGTCTTCCAGCCTCACTTTGATGCCGCGGGAGTGGTAGGCCGCGGAGGTGAGCAGATCCTTTACTATTCCATACGTCTTTTTGCCGCTGCGTTGGTCCTTTTTCAGGATAATGCCCACTTCCAGGCCTGGGTAAATATCTTTGCGGTATTGTCCGTCCATTTTAAAAAAAACTTTGCTGAAGGGCGCAAGTTACGCCAAAAATCCTCAGCCCCAGCTGTCGCTGTACCCGAACAGGTAGCTGAACATGCGTACGTTCACAGCGCTTTCAGCGGGTAATAATTCCGTGCTCACGGTAAATTCCGCCTCTTCCGGCGTGGCTGCCGCGGCGCCTTTTGCGGCACGGATGACAAAGAGGGAACGCCCGTGTAAAATATCTTCGCCGGGGCTTACGTAGCAGGGGCAGCCTTCCACTTCGCCGAGGTACACCTCGTCTCCCATGGGAAACCTGCTGTTGTCCGGAACGCACCGAGGGGTAAAACCATCCTCACTATTGCCATGGATCTGAAATGCAAGGGGGCCATAACGTGCAGACAGTTGCCGGATCAAATCAATAGCGTGCTTTCCTGCTACGATTCGGGATTCTCTCATACTTTGGATTTACCGGGCAGCAGCTATCACCCTACTGCCCGGAACATTAACACTTGCATAATCCGAGCGACGGTTTCTCATAGGTTATCGCTCATCTAAGGTCTTTCTATTGCTAAATTCACCAGATTTATATTAACATCTATTAACATTTGTACTTTTTAATAGCACAATCGTACCTGATTTGCCTGCCCGGCGATAAAAATTTCCTAATTTGTAATATGTTGTCCGCTTATGGCCCGTAAAAGTTTCCTGGAACCGATCGAGCTCACGCCTCTCACACAGCTTAAGACGCTGGTGGAAAACCGCCGCGTTTTTAATCTCAACAACTGTGAGCTGAACGTATACGAATGTTACGAACAGTCGTTCAGGGTTCCGCTTTCCTTCAACGATTTCCTGATCTCCAGCATGGTTCGCGGCAAAAAGGTGATGCACCTGCCAGGCAGCCCCGCGTTCGACTACCTGCCCGGCGAAACGGTCATTTTCCCCGCCAACCAGCCCATGGAGATCGATTTCCCGGATGCGGACATGGAAACGCCCACCCAGTGCATCGCGCTGGCGGTAGACGGGCAATATATCCGTGAAACGGTGAACTATCTCAATAACTATTATCAAAGCCCCGATGAGCGCAGCAACTGGAAGCTCCGGTTCAACACCTACCATTTCGAGAACGACGACGAGATATCCGGCCTCATCAACAAGCTCATCCGCATTTGCAGCAGCGGCGAAACCACGAAAAACATCTTTGCGGACCTGAACCTGAAAGAGCTGCTTATCCGCCTCATGCAGAGCCAGCACATGCAGCAGGTGATCTCCGAGGCCCGTACCAGCAACAATCACAGCCGCCAGCATTTCGTGCTGAATTACATCCGCGAGCACCTCACGGAAAAGATCGCCGTGGATACACTCAGCAAGCAGGCATACCTCAGCCGCAACATATTCTTCAAATGGTTCCGCGAGCAGTTCGGCGTCACCCCGCTGGAGTATATCAACCGCGAGCGGGTGAACATGGCGAAGCAGCTGCTGAGCCAAACGGGCCACAGCGTGAGCCGCGTGAGCGATATGTGCGGGTTTTCGGATGTGAACTACTTCATCAGGGTGTTCAAAAAAACCGAAGGCATTACCCCGCGCAGCTACCAGATCATCAGCTCCGGCCACCACCGCACCATCGGGGGCGTTTCAGACTGATATTGTGACCCGTTCTCCCCAATTTCCCGCCAAAAGGCGGTGGCATGTTAATTGCCGCATTTCCGGGTAAACGCACGCATATGAAAACACTGGGCATTATCCTGATCGTTATCGGTATCGTGATGGTACTGATCCGCGGCTTTTCCGTTACCACTGAAAAAGAAGTGCTGGACGTGGGGCCGGTGGAAGTGAACAAAAAAGAGAACAGGTGGATAGGCTGGCCCACCTACGCGGGTGGTATTATTGCAGTGGTAGGCGTAGTGCTGCTGATATCGGGAAATAAACGGAACGCATAAACGAAAACAGGCCGCCTCGTAAAAAAGGCGGCCTGTTTATTTCTGCGGGAAACACCGCATGTTTATTTTTTCGGTAAAAGATGCAACCCCAGGAAACAAGTTCCGCACAGGACGCGCAATATACTTTGCAGCCTATGTACGTTACCCGCTCAGTAACGCTTCCGCATTTCACGCCGGTCTATTACCACTTGCGCCACCACGCCCCATACCTGGAAGCTGTCGCCCTCCTTTACCAGGATCGGGTCGTACATGGCGTTCTCCGGGTACAGCATCCAGCCGGCGGTGGACCTCACCAGGGTTTTCACGGTGAACTCGCCGTTGAGGATGGCTACGACAATATCATTGGGCATGGGTTTGAGGGAACGGTCCACCACGAGGTAGCTCTTATCCGGCACATGCGCGTCCGTCATGGAATGGCCGTCTACCCGCACAACGAACACGGAGGGTTTGTCCATCCCGAGAAGGTGCACGAGATCTATGTCTTCTTCTGCATAATCCTGCGCCGGCGAGGGGAAACCGGCTTTAACGGGGGTGGGGATATAAGGCAGGGTCTTCTCCCCGGTTTCCTGGATGGCATAGAAAGTGAGGCCATTCCGGTGGTTAACAGCTTTCATTTTACTAATATTTTTAGCAAATCTACCCACCTCCTTCAGCAAAACTGCTGGGTACTGGCCCAGCAAAGCCGGAAAGTTTAAATAAATGTTAAGGCGGCGCAGCGTATCACACAAAAGTGTTACCTTTTGATCCCACTTCACTGCAAAATTCTAAGCATTATGGCATCCAGACTATTGTATTGCACGCCGAAAGGCCCGCTTTGTTTCATCGACTACCTGACCGTAAAGGACGGGAAGGCTGCGCTGGAACAGATCAGGAAAGCCGTCAGGGGCTCCCGCCTGCCGAGGCTTTACGAGTTCCGCCTGTTTGAAAAGCTCAGGAACGGGCTGGTAAAGATCGACGAGCTGGTGCTTCCCAAATTCGACCCGAAAAGCGTTTCCATTTTCCTGGACAGTCTCGGTCCCCGTTCGCCTCAATTGACCTAGTTCTTTACTTCTGCTTGCAGAAGCGGGTTCGTTTGAATATTTTTATGCCGGCATGAAAACTTCAACCAAACCCATCCTCGTTATAAAATTCGGAACGGCATCCATTACACGTGAGAACGGCGAGCTGAACGAAAATGTGATAGCGGAAATAGCACAGCAGGTATCCGCTGTGCACGGACAGTACAACATTGTGCTCGTATCGTCCGGCGCGGTAGCCGCCGGCAAACGTTACCTGAAAGGCTACAGCGGCTCCATCAGCGAGCGCAAGGCCGCCGCCGCCATCGGCAATCCCATACTCCTCAACCGGTACACCCATTATTTTTCCGCATACGGCATTCCCATCGCGCAAAGCCTTTGCGAGCGGAGGCATTTTTCCAGCCGCAACCAGTTCCTGCAGCTTAAAAAGACCTACGAAGAGCTGTGGGCCAGCGGTATTATTCCCATTGCGAACGAAAACGACGTGGTGAGCGACCTGGAGCTGAAATTCTCCGACAACGACGAGCTGGCCACGCTCATAGCCGTGGGCTTCGGCGCATCGCAGCTGCTGTTCAGCACTTCCGTGGGCGGCGTGCTCGACAAGGAAGGGAAGATCGTTCCCGAAATACCGGTGATAGACGAAAGCGCCCTGGGCCTGGCGGATACGAAAAAATCCTCCCTCGGCCTCGGCGGCATGGTATCCAAGCTCACCTTTACGCGCCTGGCCACCCGGATGGGCATTGAAGTGGTGATCTTCGGCATCAGCACCCCTGATGGCATAGCGCTGGCCACGGCAGGCAAAACCGGCACCCGCTGCCTTCCGCAACCCTGCAGCATGCCCGCCCGCAAAAAATGGCTGGCCAGCGGCAGCCTCGTAACCGGCAGGCTGCTGGTGGACGAAGGCGCGCACAAAGCCCTGGAAAAACGGCACAGCCTGCTGGCCGTGGGCGTTAAGCAGGTGCTGGAGAAATTTGAATGCGGGGAAGTGTTCGAAATTGTAAATGAGAACGAACAGGTGATCGCCGTGGCAAGGGCCAAGGTATCGTCTGACTCCCTTGGCGGCGGCCGCACCCAGAACCTGGAAGTGGCGCACGCGGACGATATCGTTTTACTGTAAAAAAAGAACATCATGCAATCCATCATACCACTGCTTGAAAAAGCGCAACTCGCCACCCTCTCCGTTAAATCCCCGGAAGATTCCCGCAAGCAGGCGCTGCTGCGCAAGCTGGCCGTGCGCCTGACGGACAATACAGAGGCGATCATCCGGGAAAATAAAAAGGACCTGGACCGCATGGCGGACAGCGATCCGAAAAAAGACCGCCTGCTGCTCAATGCCGCACGCATCGCTGCACTGGCCGAAAGCCTGGAAGATATTGCCCGCCTGCCCGACCCCGCCAACCAGGTACTCTCCGAAAAAAGGCTGGACAACGGCCTGCTGGTGCGCAAGCTCTCCGTGCCGCTGGGCGTAGTGGGCGTTATTTACGAATCGCGGCCTAACGTGACAGTAGACGTGGCGGCGCTCTGCATCCGCTCAGGCAACGCCTGCGTGCTGCGCGGCGGCACCGATGCGTTCGATACCAATACCATCCTCGTGTCGCTCATCCGCGAAACGCTGAAAGAATTCGGCGTGGCGGAAGACGCGGTGGTGCTGCTGCCCGCGGACCGCGCGCTGATCACCGAAATGCTGACCGCCGTAAAATATATCGACATCATCATCCCCCGCGGCTCGCAGCAGCTGATAGATCATGTGCGCCAGCATTCCCGCGTGCCCGTGATCGAAACCGGCGCCGGCGTTTGCCACACCTACGTGGAAAGCACGGCAGACCTCGACAAAGCCGTGCGCATCGTGACAAACGCCAAGGTATCGCGCCCCAGCGTGTGCAATGCCCTGGATACGGTGATCGTGGACAGCTCGGTGGCCGGGCCATTCCTCACCCAGCTCTCCCCTTCCCTTTCCGCATACAACGTGGAAGTATTCGCCGACGAACAGGCGTTCCCCATTCTTGCTGCCGCCGGTTACCCGCAGCTGCAGCATGCCCGGCCGGAAGATTTCGGCCGCGAGTTCCTCGATTTCAAATGTTCCGTGAAAGTGGTGAATAACGCTGACGAGGCGCTGGAGCATATCCGCACTTTCTCTTCCCGCCATTCCGAAGCGATCGTAAGCCGCAACGAAGCGCTCAGCGAACGTTTCCTCCGTGAAGTGGACGCCGCGGCGGTATACGTGAACGCCTCCACCCGGTTTACCGACGGCGCGGTGTTCGGCCTGGGCGCCGAGATCGGCATTTCCACGCAGAAACTGCATGCACGCGGGCCTTTTGCGCTGGAAAAGCTGGTAACGGAGAAATGGGTGGTATATGGCGACGGGCAGGTGCGGTAAGGGGCTTATTTGCGCCTTATTCCGGTCTTATTCGCATCGGGTCCCGGTCTTGTTCCGGCGTAATGGGCAGGTAAAAGCGTTCTAACCGTATAGATGAACCGGGGTAAAAGCGTTCCAACCGTATAG
>CBFHAF010000184.1:0-7818 GCA_965653435.1 uncultured Chitinophaga sp. | reverse complement strand
CGGCGATCATGCCGGATATGAATGATATGAAGGTGCCGATCATGGTGGGAATGAAGATGTCTGCCGGGTTGGCCGAGCCCGCGGAAAGGCGCAGGGCCATCACCGAGGTGGGGATGATGGTGATGCCGGCGGTGTTCAGCACCAGGAACATGATCTGGGCGTTGGTGGCGGTGTCTTTCTGGGGGTTCAGCTCCTGCAGCTCTTTCATGGCTTTGAGGCCCATGGGGGTGGCCGCATTGTCCAGCCCGAGGGCGTTGGCCGAGAAGTTCAGCACGATGCTGCCCATGGCCGGGTCTTTTTTAGGGATGCCGGGAAACAACTTTGAGAACAGCGGGTTCACGAAACGGGCAAATGCCTCGATCATGCCGGCCCTTTCGCCCACTTTCATGATGCCCAGCCAGAAGGTCATGGTGCCGGTAAGGCCAATGGCCAGCTCGGCGCTGCTTTTCCCGCTTTCGAACAGGCTGGTGATCATCTTCCCGAAGATCTCCGTATTCCCGAAAAAGATCAGCTGCCCCAGGGCTACAATGAACGAGATCACAAAGAAGCCGATCCAGACGTAGTTTAAAGCCATAATGCGTTGTGGTTGAAATAATGAGGCAAAATACGCAATTCGCAATATCAATATAGAAAAATTATTACCTGTAATTCATTCTAAACATTCATGATCTGTCATTCCCATTTTCGCTATACTTTCACTATCTTTGCGCAAATTTTTGAGAAAATGGCTTTGCAAGCAGGAATTGTAGGATTACCGAACGTAGGAAAGTCCACTTTGTTTAACGCGGTTTCCAACAGCGCAAAGGCGGAAGCCAGCAACTACCGCTTTTGTACGATAGAACCGAACATCGGGCTGGTAGACGTGCCGGACGAGCGTATTGCCAAGCTGGAAGAGCTGGTGAAGCCCAACCGTACCGTGCCTACTACGATCGAGTTCGTTGATATTGCCGGCCTTGTAAAAGGCGCCAGCAAGGGAGACGGGCTGGGCAACAAGTTCCTTGGCAACATCCGCGAGGTGGACGCCATTGTGCATGTGATCCGCTGTTTTGAAGACGAGAACATCCTCCGCGACGAAGGGGACATCAATCCCGTAGGCGACAAGGAGATCATCGATACCGAATTGCAGCTGAAAGACCTGGAAAGCGTTGAAAAGAAGATCGCCCGTACCGAAAAAATGGCTAAAACCGGCGGCGACGCCAAGGCTAAAGCCGAATTTGAAGTGCTGAAACGCTGCAAGGAACACCTCGAAAAAGGCCGGAACATCCGTGAGCTGGGCCTCGGGAAGGAAGAAGAATCTGCCATTGCAGACCTCTTCCTGCTTACCGCCAAGCCGGTGCTGTATGTAGCGAATGTGGACGAAGCCTCCCTGCATACCGGCAACAAATATTCCAAAGCGCTGGAAGAAGCGGTGAAAGCCGAAAGAGCCGAAGTGATCGTGATGAACAACTCCATTGAAGCGCAGATCTCCGAGCTGGAAGACCCGACAGACAAAGAACTGTTCTTCTCCGAATACGGCCTGAAAGAGCCTGGCCTGAACCGCCTGATCCGCTCCGCCTATAAGCTGCTGGACCTGATCACCTATTTCACGGCCGGCGTGCAGGAAGTACGCGCCTGGACCATCCACAAAGGCTGGAAAGCCCCGCAGGCCGCCAGCGTGATCCACACCGATTTTGAAAAAGGTTTCATCAAAGCGGAAGTGATCGCTTATGATGATTATGTAAAATATGGCTCCGAAGCAGCAGCCCGCGACAATGGCCGCCTGCGCATCGAAGGAAAGGAGTACGTTGTGAACGACGGCGATGTCATGCATTTCCGCTTCAACGTATAGCCAAAGATACCCATGAGCAATCATGAGGGTTACAACAAAATAGAAGGCCCCGGTATAAAACCGGGGCCTTCGCTATTTTATATTATGGCAAAGAAAATGACTACCGTAAAAGCTCGTCGAAGGTCAGGCTGACATAATAAATGCCGCCGATCATCGGATTGCCGTAAGAGGTGTTGTAATAGTGGTTCAGCAGGTTGGAACCGCCCAGTTTAACAGTGGCTTTGGCGGTCGGGATCCTGTAGCTGATCTGCGCGTCGAGCGTGCTGAAAGCCGGGATGTCGCCCACTGCGAAGGTGGAGTTCCAGAGATAAGTATCCTGCCAGCGGTAGCTGATGTTGAACCCGAGGTTCTTGTACACGTTGCGGTTGCCGAAGCCGAGGTTGGCGCGGTATTTCGGTGTGTTGAAGTCGTTGTACAGGCTAACGGGTTTCTTCGTCATGTCGTTGTAGGAAATGTTACCGCTGATGTTCCAGGTGCCTGCCGCATAATCCAGGCCCAGCGCCCATCCCTGGGTCACTACCTGTTCGGGGTTATTATCCACGGTGGAGAAGATCTTCGGTGCGGCCAGCCCGGCGGGCGTTCCGTCTGCACTTTGGATCAGCACGATGGTATTGATGAAATCCTTATAGCTGTTATAATAATAGTAAGCATCTATCAGCAGCCTGTTCTTGATCAGCCCGCGGTAGCCCACTTCATATGCCTGCACTCTTTCCGGTTTGAAGGGGCGGGGCGTGTATTGCTCGAGGTCCGCCGGGTTGCCGGTTTGCTGGAACCGCTGGAAGCTTTCCTGTGTATAGCCCTTATTGGTGTTCAGGTTGTATTTGTTCAGCAGTTCGGGCAGGCCGCCGATCTGGCGTGTATTGGCCCTCACTTCCAGGTCTATGTACTGGTTTTGCGTGGTAGGGTTGCGGAAACCGGTCTGGTAGGAGAGACGGATGTTGTTGTCTTTTGCAACGGTGAATACGCCGGCAAACCTTGGCGTGAAGCGGCCTTCGAAGTTCTCGTTTTTATCGTAACGCATGGAGGCCGTCAGCTTGATGCGGTCGTTCACCAGTTTTTTGCCCACCTGGAGGAATGCGCCGTATTCATCTATTTTGATGTCGCGGTTGGCGTCGTCGAAAATGGTGCCGCCTGAGTTCAGATCGTAGCGGCGGTACGATGCGCCTGCCTGCAGTTCAAATATCTTGATGAGGTGGCTGAAGTTATACATGCCTTCGTAGTGGTAGAGGTTGGTCTTATCGTCGAACCGTGCGCCGTTCTTGCCCGGCCCGACGCCGATGTATTTGTTGGAAATGGTATCCTTCGCGGTCTGGAACTGCGGTGAGCCCGGGGTAAAACGGCCCTGGTCTGCGGCCGCCCTTGCCGCCGCATGTGCTGCCGCATCGCTGGCACCGGCGCCTCTTGCACCTACATAATTACCTACATACTGCGGGAACCAGGCGGTGCTGGGCTTCCAGCCTTCGTTGATGAGCGAGGCCAGCGCGGTGGCGTTATAGGCTTCGCCGGAACGTTCCTGCGTGGTGTAGCCGCGAAGGAAGAAATTCTTGCCTTTCAGTTCCAGCTTATATTGCCCGAGGTTGAAGTTGCGCAGCGAATAACGGTCTGTGCCAGTATACACGCTGGTGCCCTGGCCCCAGTTGCCTTGCACGATGGCTTCCAGCTCCGAATTGAAACGGTAGTGGAAAGCCGCGCCGGTGCGTAGGCTTTTGGTATCGTAATCCACAAGGTCCTGCTCGCGGTACCCCGTGCGGCTCACGCTCTGGTTGGGAATAACGCCGCCCTGGAGGCCGAGGAAGAAGGGCCTTACATTGGGGTTTGTGGTCTGGAAGTTGAGTATCTCCGCCTGGGTCGGTGCCCTGCCTGCCTGCGCGGTGAACTGCTGGATGAAGGCGTTGGTGCCCACATTTACGGCAGACTGTGCCACGCTGCGCATATTGGCATTGATCTCGTCGCCATATACATTCACGCCGTCGTAATTCGGGTCAGAACCATGGTTGAAGCCGGCTTTTTTGGTGAGGTTCAGGCGGTCGAAGTTGGTGGAGTCCGCAGCCCACCAGTCGTTGGCCTGCAGGTAACCTACGGTTACCTTAAAGGCGAATTTGCCGAAGGCTTTGGCATACCGGGCGTTGATCTCAGGGATGAAGCCCGCGGAGCCCCTGGCAGAAGGGCCTACGTTATTCATGGCGCCTTTCAGCTGAAGGCTGAGGCCCTGGTAATCGTAAGGATTTTTGCTGGTCATCAGCAGCGTGCCGTTGATGCCGCCTGCGCCATAAAGGGCGGAAGCCGCACCGGGCAGGAGCTCTACGCTTTCCACGTCGAGGTCGGAGATGCCGACGATATTGCCGACGGAGAAGTTGAGGCCCGGGGCCTGGTTGTCCATCCCGTCTATGAACTGGTTGAAGCGGGTATTACCGTTGGCATTGAAGCCGCGGGTGGTGATGGAGCGGAAAGTGAGGCTTTGCACGCTGCTTTCCACGCCTTTGAAATTCGTGATGGCATCGTAGAAGCTGAGGGTGGGAGTTTCTCTGATAGCCCTGGTGCTCAGCTTTTCGATGGATACAGGCGATTCCATGATGCTCTCCGCCACACGGCTGGCGGATACCACCACTTCCTGGCCGAGGATCTCGGTGGAGGCCAGCTGTACGTTCACGCTGGCGGAAGCGTCCTGCACGGTGATCTCCTGTGTTTTGAAACCTACATAGGTAAATACGAGCGTCAGGGGTAGGGACCGGGTGGTTTTTACGGTGAATTCCCCGTTGTTGTTGGTGACTGCCCCGGTGGCCGCGCCTTTTACAGACACGGTTACGCCCGGCATAGTCTGGCTGGTGGATGAATTAACAACCGTTCCGGAGATGGTATGCTGGGTTTGGCCATAGGTAAATTGCGCAAGCAGCAGGAATAATGCAATAAGCCACCCATGCTTTTGTCGAGTTAATTTCATAAAGTGAGAATTTGATGAAAGGATCGGCAGTCTTTTTGGATTGAGTTAATGTTGAGTTCTAAGGATTAAACGTGTACAGGTTTTGGTTGTTGATCAGTTGTATTTATACAGAGAAGTTAAGGAATTTTTGGAATACCAACAATTTTTCTATTAAAGAATAGGCTAATACTTGATGCATTGGCACCGGGTGCAATAAGCGTATACTGCACGCTCATGGAATGGCGCGGCAGGGTTATTTCCCGCAATGAAAAGAATTAAGCCTGCTCCAGGAATGCGGCGAGTATCCGCCCGATCTTTTCGAATTCGATCAGGAAGCCGTCGTGCCCGTAAGGGGAGTCGATCTCGTGGTATACGGTGTTGTGCATATGCTCCGCCAGCAGGAGCTGTTCTTCGGGCGGGCAGAGTATATCGCTGGTAATGCCGATCAGCAGGGTTTTCTGCTCGATCTGGCGGAGGGTGGTGGCCACATCGGTATGGCGGCCCCGAGCGATGTTGTGGCTGTCCATGGCTTTGGTGAGCAGCCAGTAGCTCTGGGCGTTGAAACGTTTCACCAGTTTTTCGCCCTGGTATTCTATATAGGAGGAGGCCCTGAAATGATCCGTTTTTTCCTTGTCCGGATCGGTTTGGGTAGCCATGAAGGTTTTGTAGTTCCGGTATGTGAGCATGCCGATGGCCCTTGCGGCCTTCAATCCCGCCGCCCCGGCGTCTTTGCGGGGCAGTTCCCAGGTACTGTCCGCTTCAATGGCCAGCCTTTGGGAGGTATGCACGGCAATGCCCCAGGCGCTTTCAGCGGCCCCGGTGCACAGCAGGAAAAGCCTGCCGATGCGCTCGGGCTCCATCAGCGCCCATTCGAGCACCTGGTAGCCGCCCATGGAGCCGCCTGCGAGCAGGTGGATATGATCTATATTAAGATGCTTGCGGAGCAGGATGTGCGCATGCACGATATCGCGGATGGTTACCTGCGGGAAATCGCGGTACCAGCGCTGGCCGTCGAAAGCATCGCCTTCTTCGTTCAGCTCCATGGTATTGTAGCCGGGAAGCAGTTCCTGGAGCACGGCGTCCTTTTTCCTTTTGGGTTGGCCGGCGGAACGGTTCACGGAAAGCGGCCCCGAGCTTCCGTAACAGGAACCCAGGATATTGGCGCAGACAATAAAATACCTGGAAGGGTCTATCACGCGGCCTTCGCCAACGAGGCCCTGCCACCAGTCCGCCGCGTCTGAATTGGCGGTTAGCGCATGGCAGATCCATACGACGTTATCCGCATGTTTGTTCAGGGTGCCGTAAGTATGAAAAGCTATTTCGATACCGGGTAAAACCTCCCCGGACTCCAATGTAAACGGCTGGTTGCTATGATAGGTCTGCACTGACAACTCGGTTCAAAAAATTTCCCAAACTTACAAAACCCTTCCCGGTTTTCCTATCTGCTTTTACGAATGCCATTTGTCACTTCACTGTTATTACATGTAAAGAATTATCTTTGTTTGTCGGGTTTACTCCTAATTTTGTATAAAATATCAGCATCAAATATGAAGATCGCTTTAAAACGTATAGACGACGGGTTTAACATGGAAGCGGTGGACGAACAGGGCCACAAGGTATTAATGGATTCCTCCGTGGAGAACGGCGGGAAGAATAACGGCGTGCGCCCCATGCAGATGTTGATGATGGGCCTCGGCGGCTGTTCCGCCATAGACGTGGTGATGATCCTGAAGAAACAGCGCCAGGAGATCACGGACTTCCGTATTGAAATAGAAGCCGAACGCGAAAAAGGCAAAGAGCCCTCGCTCTGGGAAAAAGCGCATATCATATTTCACCTCAGCGGCAATATTGATGCGGACAAAGCCGCCCGCGCCGTGGAGCTTTCCATGAACAAATATTGCTCCGTTGCTGAAACGCTCCGCCAGGGAAAAACCAACCTTACCTGGGAAGTAAAACTTAACGCCTGACCGAAGGCCAGATCCTAGCAATACAATGAACAAGAGAGAGAATAAAACTACCTGGCATGCGGAAACGCAGGCCATCCGGATACAATCTGAAAGAACATCGCACATGGAGCACAGCGGCCCGCTGTACCTCACTTCCAGCTTTTGTTATGACGATGCGGAAGCCATGCGCGCCGCATTTGCCGACGAAACGGATGCTTTTATCTACACCCGTTTCAGCAATCCTACCGTAGAAGAATTTATAGACCGCATGCGCGCCCTGGAAGGCGCTGAAGCCGGCTTTGCCACCGCTTCGGGCATGAGCGCCGTGTTCGCCAGCTTCATGGCCTTCCTCAAAACGGGGGACCATCTGCTGAGCTCCTCGTCCATCTTCGGCTCCACGCATACCGTTATCACAAAATTCCTCCCGAAATGGGGGATTGAACATTCCTATTTCGATCTCGCCAAACCTGAGACCGTTGAAGCGCTCATAAAGCCCAATACGAAGATGATCTTCGTGGAAACGCCTTCCAATCCCGGGCTGGACCTGGTGGACCTGGAGGCGCTGGTGCGGATCGCGGAAAAACATAAGGTGATCCTGAACGTGGACAACTGTTTTGCCACGCCCGCCCTGCAAAAGCCCATTGCGCTCGGTGTGGACCTGGTCACGCATTCCGCCACCAAATGGATCGACGGACAGGGCAGGGTACTGGGCGGCATCGTTTTGGGCCGCAAAGAGCTGGTAGACGAGGTGTATGCCTTCTGCCGCAGCACAGGCCCCAGCATGAGCCCGTTCAACGCATGGGTGCTGAGCCGCAGCCTTGAGACGCTGCATGTGCGCATGGAACGCCATTCGGCCAGTGCGCTGAAGCTGGCGCAGTCGCTCGAGACCAACGGCCATCTGGAATGGGTGAAATATCCCTTCCTGCCAAGCCATCCGCAATATGCCATCGCGAAGAAACAAATGGCGGCCGGCGGCGGCATTGTTTGTTTTGAGCTGAAAGGCGGGCTGGAAAGAGGCCGCCGTTTCCTGGACAAGCTGGAGCTACTCAGCCTGACGGCCAACCTGGGCGCGCAGCCCGCCCAGTGCGCAACCGAAAGGAACGCGCAACCGAAAGTGATGGAAG
>CBFHAF010000183.1:0-7837 GCA_965653435.1 uncultured Chitinophaga sp. | reverse complement strand
GCATAGCCAACGGGGCCATGGCACAATCTGTGGAAGATGGTTTGAAGGATTTGTATTACGGCAAATACCAGACCGCGAAACAGAATCTTGAAAAAGCCATCACTGCAAAACCGACGGATGACCGCGCTTATTATTACCTGGGGATAGCTGAACTGGGATTGGAAAACAAAGACGGCGCCGCTGCCGCCTTTTCAAAAGGCCTCACCGCAGTGCCTAATTCTCCCCTGCTTACCGCAGGCCTCGGCCGCATCGACCTGCTGAACGGTAAAACTGCAGAAGCCAAGCAAAAATTTGAAGCAGCCAGCACTGCTACCGAAGGCCGTGACGGCGACGTTGCACGTGCCATTGCAGACGCTAACTCCGAAGTTGCCGGCGGCGACCGCGGTTATGCGCTCAGCACCATGGAAAAACTGCTGAACAACGAAGGACGCAAGAAAAAACAAATGTATACAGCCACCGCAGCCGATTATATCGAGCTGGGCGACGCTTACCGCTTCCTGGGCGGTGAGAACGGCGGTAAAGCCATCAGCACTTACGAAAAAGCGCTGGAGCTGGACCCCAACAACGCCGAAGCGGTAATGAAACAAGGCCTGGTGAACTATAACGCCAAGCTGCTGAAACAAGCCGTGGAAGACTGGGCTAAGGCTACCAATATGGACGCCAATTACGGCCCGGCTTACTTCGAGCTGTACCAGTTCTACATCACACAGAGAAAAGAACAGTTCTCCCTGCCCCATGCCGCGCAGTACCTGCAGAAATACGTGGAAGTAGGCGACCCGTCCGACAAGGCGAAGAACGAATATTATCTCGCGGCTATCGCTTTCTACCAGAAAGATTACGATGGCGCTATCAATAAAGCCAAATCCCTGATGGCTTCCGCCAACGAAGTGTATAAAGGCAAACTCACCCTGCTGGCTGCCGACGCGCACCTGCAAAAAGGCGACTCCCTTTCCGCAAAATCCCTCATGGATGAGCATGTAAAAGCTACCGGCGAAGACAAGCTAAGCACAAACGACCTGAAACTGCTGAGCGCCATCTACGGCAAGCTGAAGCATTCCGATTCTGCAACCCAGGCTGGTTATAAGGATCTTGCCGGCAAATACCTGGAAAAATATGCAGAGGCCGACACGGCCAGAGATGCTGAATCTTTCAGGAATGTGGCAGAAGCTTTCAAAGACATGCGCAATTATGCCAAAGCAGCAAAATGGTATGGTAAAGCCCTGGAAGTAAAAGACAACCCGGGCGCAATGTCCGACCATTTCTATAAAGGCTTCTACGAGTATTATGCGGGCGAATATGGCGCTTCAGACAGCTCCTGGACTGCATTCACCGCTAAGTATCCCGAGCAGGTGACCGGCTTCTACTGGCATGGTATGGCCAACGCCGCGCTGGATCAGCTCGCTAAAGAAGGCAGGGCTAAAGCACCTTTTGAGAAATACGCTTCCCTGGTTAAGCCGGAAGACGAAGCCAAGAACAAAAGATTCCTGACCAACGCATACACTTACCTGATGCTCTACTACTACAACCTGGACGATAAGACCAACATGCAGCCTTACATGGACAAACTGCTGGCTTTCGACCCGAACAACGATACTGTTCGCCAGGTGAAGGAAAACCTCGCATCCACCGAAAAGGCAGCCTCTGCTGCGGCCACCAAAGCAGCCGCTTCAAAAGGCACCAAATAAGATAAAACATTTACCTGCAAAAGGGCAGCGCTACACCGGCGCTGCCCTTTTTATTTCCGCTCCTGGCAAGGTTTTAACGTTTCCTTACATTGTTTTTACCGAAATAAATGAGTAAATTCAGTAATGACTGAACAGCCATCGTGGCGCACTCTGGCATGTTTTTTTATTACATGAACCCATATTGCAGCCGAACCTATATGGCCTCAGTAATGTTTAGATTAACGGATTAAATTAAAAAACCATGAAGAAGCGTATAAGTACACTCATTGCCCTGCTTTTCCTGGCTGGCGGGGTAATGGCTCAGACGATAGACGATGGGTTGAAGAACCTTTATTACGGGAAGTATGCCACCGCAAAATCTGATTTCGAGAAAGCGATAGCCGCCAAACCGAACGATGACCGGGCATATTATTACCTCGGCATCGCGGAGCTGGGGCAGGAGAACAAAGACGGCGCAGCCGCCGCATTCCAGAAAGGACTGCAGGCTGTTCCCAATTCCCCGCTGCTGAACGTAGGCTTAGGGAGGATAGACCTCCTCAATGGTAACGCCGCCGCCGCGAAACAGAAATTCGACGCCGCCACCGCCGCCACCAAAGGCAAGAACGGCGATGTGGCCCGTGCCATCGCAGATGCGAATACGGAAGTGAAAGGCGGAGACAAGGCTTATGCCCTCACCACCATGGAGGCCCTCCTGAATGGCAATGACGGCAGGAAAGGTTACAAGCCCGTTGCCGCCGATTATATAGAACTCGGGGACGTTTACCGCTATATGGGCGGCGAGAACGGCGGTAAGGCCATTTCAGCCTACGAAAAAGCGCTGGAGCTGGAAGCCAACAACGCCGAAGCCGTGATGAAGCAGGGCCACGTGAATTATAACGCCAAGCTGCTGGAACAGGCAGTAGGGGATTATGCGAAAGCCGCCCAGCTGGACCCGAACTACGCGCCCGTTTTCTACGAATTGTACCAATTCTACTACACACCGAAGCCGCGCCAGTTCTCGCTTCCAAAGGCTAAAGAATATTTGCAGAAATACCTCGCCCTGTCCGACCAGGCGGATAAAACCAAGAACGAATACTACCTGACCTCCATCATGTTCCTGGATAAGGATTATGAAGGCGCGATCACAAAAGCGAAAAGCCTCATCCCGCAGGCCAACGAAGCCTACAAAATGAAGCTGGAGCGCCTGATCGCGGATGCTTATTTACAGAAGGGCGATTCCCTGGGCGCGAAAACCGCGTTTGACCAATATGTGCAGAAAGTAGGTGAAAGCAAGCTGGAACCCATTGATTACAAGCTCGGTAGCGAGATCTACGGCCGTATCAAATACCAGGATTCCACCACTCAGGCCGGTATTGACCAGAAGGCACTGACCTACCTGGAACAGTACGCCAATGCTGATACCGTAAAAGAACTGGACCGTTACGAAGAAGTGGCCAAAGCCTTCCAGGCGGCCCGTGTGTTCGGCAAAGCAGGGGAATGGTATAAAAAGTATGCGGACCTGAAAGTGGAGCTGAAAGAAAAACCGGCAGCGGTGGACTGGTATAACGTGGGTATCAACTACTACCTGGCATCCGCCGGTTCCACTACGGACACTACCATGCTGGTAAAGGCAGATTCCGCCTTCACCCAGCTGGCCACCAACTACCCGGACCTCACCACCGGCCATTACTGGCTGGGCATGGCGGCCGCGGCGCGGGATGTGGAAGCCAAAACAGGCGTAGCCCTGCCGTATTTCGAGAAATACCTGAGCATGGCTGAAGCTGACCCCGTGAAGAACAAGGCCGGGCTGATCAAGGCCTATACTTACCTGATGGTATATTATTACAATAAGGAAGACAAAGCGAACCTGCAGAAGTATATGGACAAGCTCACCCCGCTGGATCCGAACAGCGAACCGGTGAAGCAGATCAGGGACATCCAGAACCAGAACAACAACAGGACCTCGAACCAGAATAATACCCGCAGTTCCGGGCGTACCACCCCGGCAAAGCCAAGTAATTAACATTCATAACATTAGAATACCGAAGCCCGGGCAGCTGCCCGGGCTTTTTATGTTACGCATTTAGAGTCAATCTATTATGTATAAAGTACTCTAAGCCGGAAACTATGGAAACCAAGTATTCATATCTTATTATATTACATATACAAAAAAAAGATTAGATTTCTTGTCGTCGTCGATTTGATTTCTAGTTTAGTTGCAGTATTTTTGCGCTTTCGGACAATTTATATGGGAAGCTTATGTTTTTTGCCTCTGAACTTTTGACTGCTAACAACACTCCATTCAGTTATTTTCCTATTATTTTACAACTGATTGCGGCTTTGGGTTTTGTTGGTGTAACGATGATCGCCACCCATTTTTTAGGGCCTAAACGGAAAACCAGGGATAAGCTTGAGAACTTTGAGAGCGGTATCGAGCAGATGGGCAATGCCCGCCAGCCGGTTGCCATCAAATATTTCCTGACCGCCATCCTGTTCGTATTGTTCGACGTGGAGGTGATCTTTTTCTATCCATACGCTGTTAATTTTAAAGAGCTGGGCTGGGAAGGCTTCCTGGCCATGCTGGCATTTGTAGCCTTCTTCATGGGCGGTTTCTTCTATATTATCAAGAAGGGAGCGCTGCGTTGGGAGGACTAATACTTCGATTAAGTTAACTATTAATAATATTCCCGCTGTTTTTCGTGTGGCGGGAAAGGAGGGTAAAGAATATGTCTCGTCCTGTTCAGTTTAATAATAAGGTGAAGCTGGTGGAAATGCCGGAAGGCTACTCCGGCGAAGGTTTTTTTGCCACCTCTTTCGATAAGGTGATAGGCATGGCGCGTAAAAACTCCATCTGGCCTTTACCGTTCGCCACTTCCTGCTGTGGCATTGAATTCATGGCTACCATGGCGGCCCACTATGACCTTGCGCGTTTCGGTTCCGAGCGTTTGGGCTTCACGCCCCGCCAGTGCGACCTGCTGATGGTGATGGGGACCATTGCCAAAAAAATGGGCCCCGTACTGCGCCAGGTATATCTGCAAATGGCTGAACCCCGCTGGGTGATAGCCGTTGGCGCCTGCGCCAGCAGCGGCGGTATCTTCGATACCTACTCTGTATTGCAGGGGATAGACCAGATCATCCCGGTAGACGTATACGTGCCGGGCTGCCCGCCCCGCCCCGAAGCCATCCTGGACGGTGTGATGCGCATACAGGACCTGGTGGGCGAGGAAAGCCTCCGCCGGCGCCATTCGGACCGGTACAAGGATCTGATGAACTCCTATGGAATAGAATAGAAACGATAATAGCTTATACATGTCTTTGACGAACGAGCATATAAAAAACAGGCTGGTTGAGAAATTCGGCGAGGCGTTGACGAACTTTGAAGAGTCGCACGGCATCATGTCCTTCCACGCTCCCAAAGAGCTGAACCTGAAGGTGATGCAGTTCCTGTACGACGAAGAGGACCTGCAATTCCGCTTCCTGTCCGACCTTACCGCCGTGCATTATCCCGATCAGAAAGGGGCTGAGCTGGCCGTGGTATACCACCTCCATGCTTTTGTACCGAATGTGCGCCTCCGCTTCAAAGTATTCACTGATATCCAGACCCCGCAGGTGTTCACAGCCTCACAGCTGTTTTCCACCGCTAACTGGATGGAAAGGGAAACGTACGATTTCTTCGGGGTCGATTTTGTGGGCCATCCCAACCTGATCCGCATCCTGAACGTGGATGAAATGGATTATTTCCCCATGCGCAAGGAATTCCCGCTGGAAGACCAGAGCCGTGTGGACAAAGATGATGAAATGTTCGGCCGCGGGGGAAGCGTCGGGATTTAATTTTAACTACTATTAGCAAAGCTAGGATATGTCAGAGCAGCAACATATAAAATTACCGGAAGGCTCCATCGAGAGGCAGACCAGTACGCTCAACCTGGGGCCTACCCACCCTGCCACGCATGGTGTGTTCCAGAACATTCTGGAAATGGACGGCGAGCGCATCGTGTCCGCCACGCCTACCGTTGGTTATATTCACCGCGCTTTCGAAAAGATCGCGGAACGCAGGCCTTATTACCAGATCACTCCGCTGACGGACCGCCTCAACTACTGTTCCGCTCCCATCAACAACATCGGCTGGCACCTCACCGTGGAGAAACTGCTGGGCATTCAAACGCCCAAGCGGGTGGATTATCTCCGCGTGATCATCATGGAACTGGCCCGTATTACAGACCACCTGATCGGTACCTCCGTGATCGGGGTGGACCGCGGCGCCTTCACCGGTTTCCTGTACGTACTGCAATACCGTGAGCTGGTATACGAGATCTACGAAGAGATCTGCGGTTCCCGACTCACTACCAATATCGGCCGCGTGGGTGGTTTTGAAAGGAATTTCACTCCCGCCGCTTTCCAGAAAATAGAAAAGTTCCTCGCAGAATACCCGGATGTGCTGAAAGAATTTGAAAACCTCTTTACGCGAAACCGCATTTTCATGGAACGTACCCAGGGCGTAGGCGGCATTTCCGCTGAAAGAGCCATGAACTATGGCTTTACCGGTCCCAACCTCCGCGCCACCGGCGTGGATTACGACGTGCGCGTGGCCAACCCGTACAGCTCTTACCAGGACTTTGAGTTCAGCATTCCCGTGGGCAGCACCGGCGATACGTACGACCGCTTCCTGGTGCGCAACGCGGAAATGTGGCAGAGCCTCAGCATTATCCGCCAGGCGATGGACAAGCTGAAACAGCTGCCCGACGACGTATACCATGCGGATGTGCCGGCGTATTACCTGCCTGATAAAAACGATGTATATACGAAAATGGAAGCGCTCATCTATCACTTCAAGATCGTGATGGGTGAAACGGACATACTGCCCGGGGAACTGTATAACCCTGTAGAAGGTGCAAACGGGGAGCTGGGCTTCTACCTCATCAGCGATGGGGGCCGTTCGCCGTACAGGCTGCATTTCCGCAGGCCCTGCTTCATCTATTACCAGGCTTACCCTGAAATGGTGAAGGGAGCAATGCTCAGCGACGCGATCATCTGCATGAGCTCGCTGAACCTGATCGCCGGCGAGCTGGATGCTTAGCGACATTTTTTGATCTATGATACCTGTGAAAAAAGTTCTTTGTTTTTTAGTATGCATAACTCTCCTGGAAGCCGTACAGGCACAGGAATACCTGCCGAAGCGCTGTACAGGGCCAAGAGTAGTGCTGATCCCTTTTCTGAAAGGAACGAAATGGGGATTCTGCGACAGTACAAAAAAACTGGTGATACCAGCAGTGTACGATGAAGTTTTTCCTTTCGGGCAAACACCCGGCAATACTGAAAAGTGGCATTGGGCGAAGGAAGACGAAGCGTACACCCGCAAAGGCAAACAGGCCTTCTGGGTGAACAGGAGCGGAGATGTGAGGCCGGTGACCGGTGGCGCCGAAAAAAAACCGCAGGAAGTAATACAGCTGGAACGGGAAGGTTCCTGGCCTTCCAATTATTCCGCCAACGGGAAGGAGGGTTTTATCTTCAAAGGAGATACCACTGTGCCGGCCATTTACGACCAGGTGTGGCGTCTGACCGCTACCGATTACCTGGTGAGGACAGACCGGAAATTCGGTGTGGTGGACAACAAAAAGAATATCGTCGTGCCCGTTGAATTTGAAGAGATCAGGGGCATGCGGCTGAAAGATGATACCAGGGCGTATGAGGTGCTGAGTGAAAAGCTTCGCTGGGGCATATACTCGAAGGGAAAAGTAATATTGCCCGTTGAGTACAGGAGCATCGAAAAAATGGAAGCCTGGAGCTTTGACTGGTATAATGTGCAGAACGAAGATATTTCCTGCGCACTGCTGGATGGCGACGGCAAAGTGATCGGAACGCCGCACCAGGGGATAGAAAGATACGATCCGGAGACCGACCGTTTTTGCGTGAAAGACGAAGATAAATGGGGGTTCATGGACAGTAAAGGGAAAGTGGTGATACCCTGCAGATACGACAGCGTGGAACCATTCGATTTCCGGTCCGGGCTTGCGCTGGTGACAACAGGCAAACGTTCGTTATACGTGGATTGCATGGGAGTGGAATATTACTCGAAATGAGACAGGAGACAACAAAGTTTATAAATAAAGAAGCTTAAATAAATGGCCGTTCAATTTTCTGAAGAGAAGCTGAATAAAGTAAAAGAGATCATA
>CBFHAF010000182.1:0-7856 GCA_965653435.1 uncultured Chitinophaga sp. | reverse complement strand
TACAACGCAGCGGCTGCGGAGCCTTTAAGCACTGAAACGCTTTCAAACTCCTCCCTGTTCAGGTTCTTCAGGTCGTTCCCGAAATCCCGGCCTTTGCCGTCGAATGCATCGTTGTCCAGGATCACCCCGTCTATTACGAAGATAGGCTGGTTGTTGGTGCTCAGCGTAGAGTTGCCGCGTATCAGGATGCGCGAGTTGCCGAAGAGGCCGCCGGAGCCCTGGTCTATATTGATCCCTGCCGCCTTGCCCTGCAAAGCGTTGATCGGGTTCACCTCGTTGGTGGCGGCCAGCTCGGAGCCTTTTACTTCGGTCACTGAAAAGCCCAGCGCACGTTTTTCTTTCCGTACGCCCAGTGCCGTTACTACCACTTCGGATAATTCTTTCCTGGATTCCTGCAGCACTACATCATATACAGCGCCGCTGCCTACTACCACTTCCTGCGTGGCAAAGCCAATGGCGGTGAACACGAGGGTGGCGCCTTCGTCGGCATCCAGCTCAAAACGCCCGTCTGCGTTCGTAACAGCCCCTTTGGCGGTGCCTTTGACAGTTACGGTTACGCCGGGAATACTGGTGCCGTCCGCCGCTTTCACCGCACCGGTCACTTTTTTGAAAAGGGCGCGGTCGATAGCGCCGGTGCTGATCACCATCTTCATCCCGTCCTTTTGTATGATGATCTGGTTGCCTACGGCTTCGTAGCTCACCTGGTAGGGAGACAGCAATACTTCCAGCACATCGCCAAGACGTTTGTCCTTAACGTCGATGCTGACAATGTTGTTGAGCGGGATGGTCTGTGTGGCATAGGCAAATTTGACTGAAGCGGCCTGTTCTATTTTTGCCAGCACATTCTTCAGTCCTTTGTTGGACATGGAGAGCGATATTTTCTTGTCCAGCACCCCTGCTGCATAACGCGCGCCGGCGGAGGCTGGCATGTTTGCAACAAGGCATAGGAAGGACAACAACAGCGCTACCCTGATCTTTAACAAGAAGGTATTCATACGCGTACTATTTTGGTTGACAGTAAAGTAAATTCCCGAACTAAAGACCGGTTGAATTCCCACATCCGGGGCCGGTTATCCGCACAACATCCTCATCTACCTCGTATGTTGCGCTCAGCACTTTCGTTAGTATGTCTAATTTATCGTACATCGATCCCTCGTCCAGGGCAATCGTGATCTTGCATTTTGAAAATTGTTCGCGGTTGTACTCGAACTCCACACCGTAAATACGGGTAAGCACACCGATGATCTCGTCCATGGAGGCTTCGTCGTAATACATCGTTTCCCATACCGGAGCGGGATTTGCCAGCAGTGCGGGCGCAGGTGCGGCGGTCTTTTCCAGCCGGTTCTGCTTCGCGTTATACACGGCCTGCTCGTTCATTACCAGGATGCAGGTCTCCTCTTCTTTATCTTTTTCCTGCCTTACCACGGCCACTTTACCGGAACGGACGGATACCACCACGTCGTTTTTTGCCGCCACCCTGAAGCTCGTGCCAAGTACTCTTGTCACGATCCCGCCGCTCTGCACCGAAAAGGGCTTCGCTGCGTCGGGCGCGATCTCAAAGAAGGCCTCTCCTTCCAGCGTCACTTCCCTTTTCCGTTTGCCCAGCAGGCTATGGTATTTCAACCTGGCTCCCGGGTTGAGCGTGACGCGCGAACCGTCTACCAGGTGGACTGTTTTAAGCGTATTGCCGGTGTTCTGCACAGATATATCTGCGTTCCCCGTCCTCGCCATCAGGATGCCGTTCTCGTTCACGATAGTGCTGGTTTTGGTACGGCTGAGCGCATACCAGCTGCCGGCGAAGCCCAGCAGCACCAGGATGGCGGCTGCGGCGGCATAACGCCTGTACCAGGGCACTATCCTCGGCTGAAGCGCTTCCTGCATATCTTCCCATATCTGGCCGGCCAGGTCGTGGCTGCTCACCGCTTCATGCTCCGTTTCGTGGATCGTCCTGATCACATCGCGGGAACGCTCTACCAGCGCGCGGCGGTCAGGATGTTCGTTCATCCATTCCTGCCAGTAGGCATGGCCTTTTTCGTCTGGATGCAGCACCCAGCTTACAAATTCATCATTCTGCAATAATGCTTCCAGTTCCTGTTGCGAATACGACATACGGACTTAAAATTATGCGCGGTTAATTACAAGTGTACCGGGGAGCGTTCCGATACTCACTTCAACGGATATTTTTTTTCAGAATAAGCCAAACAATGTAAAGATCAGCCCGGGGCCAAGCATTTCCCTTAATTGAACAATGGCCCGGTGTAAAAGGTTCACGGCAGACTGGTAGTTCACCGCCATGATCTCGGCGGCTTCTTCAGTGGTGCAGCCATGGTAAAACCGGAGGTTGATAATTTCCTGCTGGCGGCCGGGCAGGCGGCCGAGGGCGAAACGGATACGTTCACGGCGCTGCTGTTCGCTTTCAGCTTCCAGCCGGTGCTGTTCGGCATTGTCAGGGTCCGCCTGGTCGGGCAGCTCGGAATAATAACGTGTTTTTACCTTGGCGTTTCGCAGCAGTTTATAACGAAGCGCCTTCAGGAGGTACCCCCTGACTGACTGGACAGATTGTAGTTGCGTTCTGGAGCGCCATAGCTCCACAAATAGATCCTGGATGACATCTTTGACCACCTGCTGTTCGCCACTGACCCGCATTCCGTAGGCTATGAGCTGCTGTATGTGCTGGTGGTACAACTGCGCAAATGCATCCCGGTCCCCTTTCCTGAAATCCTCCCAGGCCGGATCGCCGGCAGAAGGTGTTTTATCATGTTGCGGCATGCTTGTTCGGCTGCTTTCTTGCAGAAAGGTAGGGATATTTTCGCAGAACTTTAACAATAGAATGACCCGCGATAATTTGAACCTATTTAATTTTGCACAATCTAATTTAGGACAATGGAACATTTGAAATTCGATCACCAGGTATGTTTTCCGCTGTACGTTCTTTCCCGGCAGGTAACCGCCCACTACAGGCCCCTGCTGGAGAAGCTGGACCTTACTTATCCCCAGTACCTCGTGCTGCTTCTCCTCTGGGAACATAAGCTGCAAACGGTAAAGGAACTGGGCGAAAAACTTTGCCTGGACAGCGGAACGCTCACCCCCCTGCTGAAACGCCTGGAAAAAAAAGGCCTCCTCACCCGCTACCGCTGCAAGTCCGACGAACGCGTGGTGGAGATCGTGATCACTCCCGAAGGGATGAACCTCCGCAAAAAAGCGCAGAAGATCCCCCAGCAGCTGCAAGCCAGCCTCAACCTGGACGATAAAGAACGGGAAAACCTGCACAGGCAGCTGCAACGCCTGATGGAAAAAATAAAGCCCCTCCAGGCACCCGCGGAAGAAGACTGACCGACCCACATTCAAATAAATAATCAAAACATCTTACCATGCTTAAAGTATTGTACACCGCCACAGCAACAGCCACCGGCGGGCGCGACGGGCAAGTGGCCACCAGCGACGGCATCCTGAATGTAAAGACCTCCACCCCCAGGGAGCTTGGCGGCCCCGGCGGGGCATTTACCAATCCCGAGCAATTGTTCGCGGCGGGTTATTCCGCCTGCTTCGACAGTGCGCTGAACCTCGTGATCCGGAAATCCAAAACAGCAACCGGCACTACCGCAGTAACCGCGCACGTAGGCCTCGGCCCTAACGGCGAAGGCGGCTACGGGCTTGCCGTAACGCTGGACGTGCTGGTTCCCGGCACCGACCAGGCCACCGCCGAGGAACTGGTAGCCAAAGCCCACCATGTGTGCCCTTATTCCAATGCAACGAGAAATAATGTTGAAGTGACAATTAACACGCGCGTATCATGAAAAAAGTGAAACAGATCACCCTGGCCGCAAGGCCCAAAGGCATGCCGGACGCATCCATTTTCCGGTTCGATGAAGTGGCCCTGCCTGAAACCAGAGAAGGAGAGCTGCACCTGAAAGGGCGCTATTATTCCGTGGACCCCTACATGCGGGGCAGGATGAACGATGTGAAGAGCTATGTTGCTCCCTTTAAAGTGGAGCATGCGCTCGAAGGCGGCGTGGTGGCGGAAGTGCTGGAAAGCAAAGACGGCGCCTTTGCCCCCGGCGACCTGGTGCTGGGCCCATACCTGCCCTGGGCCACGGAGATGGTGGTGCCCGCTTCCGCCGTCAAAAAGATAGATGCCGCCCTGGCTCCTCCCAGCTATTTCCTGGGCGTGCTGGGCATGCCGGGGTTAACGGCTTATTTCGGCCTGTTGGACATCGGGAAACCCCAACCCGGCGAAACCCTCGTCGTATCCGGCGCCGCAGGGGCGGTAGGCCTCGTGGCGGGCCAGCTGGGCAAACACCTGGGCTGCCGCGTGGTAGGCATTGCAGGCTCAGAAGAAAAGATAAAGATGCTGAAGGAAGAATACGGCTTCGACGAGGCGCTCAATTACAATACCCCCGACCTTGCCGCGCAGATCGCCAAAGCCTGCCCGGACGGCGTGGACATTTATTTCGACAACGTGGGCGGCGAAGTGACGGACGCCGTGGTGCCAAGCCTGAATTTCTTCGCAAGGATACCGCTCTGCGGACAGATATCGTCCTATAACAACACCGAACCGCCTGTGGGGCCGCGCATTCAGCCCATTATGCTCACGAGAAGCATACTCATGCAGGGGTTCATTGTGAGGAATTACGGCGGCCGTTATGCCGAAGGCATCCAGTACCTGGCGCCGCTGGTGAAAACAGGGAAAATTAAGTTCACGGAAACCGTTGCGGAAGGGTTTGAGAAGATCCCCCAAGCGCTGCTGGGATTATTCTCCGGGCAGAATACCGGGAAGATGATCGTGAAGGTGTAATAAACGGGGATCACCGTAAATAACCTATACTTTGGCCGGGCCCAGTTTGGATGGCATGCTATTTTGCCAGAAAACGGACCGAACCACAGCCGGACAAGAGGATAGGTTAAAATACTGCAAGGGCTGACCAATGTTGGGTCAGCCCTTGCTTTTTAATATTGTTTCTGTATTTATTATTTCACCCCGAACTGGTAAATGGTCGTTTGCGTATACTTCTCTCCCGGCTTCAGGATGGTGTTCGGGAATGTTGGCTGGTTGGGCGAATCAGGGAAGTGCTGGGCTTCCAGGCACAGGCCTGCGTTTTTACCGTAAACGGCTTTATTCCGCGTATGCTGGAGCGAGCCGTCCAGGAAATTACCGGTGTAGAACTGGATGCCGGGCTCGGAGGTGAAGATCGTCATGAGCCTGCCTGAGGCGGGATCATGGAGCGTGCCTACCTGCGCGAGGCCTTCCTTGGCAAATACCCAGTTGTGGTCATACCCGCCTTTTACAGAATCGATCCGGGAGCCTATGCGTTGCGGCGTGGTGAAGTCCATGGGCGTGCCCTTCACAGAGTCGATCCTTCCCAGGGGAATGAGCTGGTCGTCCACGGGGGTGTAGCCCGGCGCGTCCAGCTGCAGCTCATGATCCAGGATGGTGGGGCTTTTGCCCGCGGAAAGGTTGAAATAAGTGTGCTGGGTGAGGTTCACCGGCGTAGGCTTGTCCGTAGTAGCCACGTATTCGATCTTCAGCGCATTCCCGCTGGTGAGGGTGTAGATCACTTTGGCATTCAGGTTGCCGGGGTAACCTTCTTCCCCGTCTTTGCTTTGGTATTCGAGCAGCAGGCTGCTGTCTCCGGGGAGCGGCGTTACGTTCCAAACCACTTTGTCGAAGCCTTTCAGGCCGCCGTGCAGCGCGTTGCCGTTGTTATTCACGGCAAGGTGATAGGTGGCGGTGTCGATCTTAAAGGTCGCTTTGGCGATGCGGTTGGCATAACGGCCTACCAGCGTGCCGAAGTAGGGGTTGCCGGGCTGGAGATAGCCGGCCAGTGTGTCGTACGACAATACAACGTTGCCGGGCGTACCATCCCTGTCCTGTGTGATGATATCCGTGATAACGCCGCCGTAATTCAGGATCTTAACTACCATCCCGTTGGCATTGGTGAGGGTGTACTGCACGATCTCCGTGCCTGCAAGATTGCCGTAAGGCTGTGATGTGAGCATAGTACCGGTTTTCTTTTCTTCCGCCGCGTTGTTACAGGCTGAGAAAGCCAGTAGTCCGCCAACAGACAGGGCAATAAATGTGGGAAGCTTTTTCAACATGACGTGAAAATTTTTTAAATGAGATGGATGTAGTTTTAAATATCCGGATTAAATCCCGAAAATTCCAGCTATTTTTCCTGAATGTTCTATAAATTGTCTGAGCGACATTTATTATAATTGATCCGCGTTAAACTGATACGACATTGAAAATTTCACAATATTCCGGCAAAAACAGGGTGCTGGTGGCTGTAGATTGCATCATATTTGGATTTGACGGCACAGAAATGAAGCTTCTGGTCATCAGGCGGGGCTTTGAGCCTGAAAAAGGCCGCTGGAGCCTGATGGGCGGCATTATCCGCCCCAACGAAACGCTGGATTTCGCCGCGGCCAGGGTGTTAAAAGAATTGACCGGCCTGGAAAACGTGTATATGGAGCAGCTGCACACCTTCGGGGAAGTGGAGCGGGACCCGGTGGAAAGAACGCTGTCTGTAGTGTATTTCAGCCTTATCGACGTCAACAAGTTCAAAAAGCAGATCAACCAGGAATATCATTCCGAATGGTTCCCCCTCAAAAAACTCCCCTCCCTCATCTTCGACCATCGCGATATGGTGGAGCTGGCCAAGCAGAAGCTGCGCTATAAAGCCGCTTTCCATCCCATTGTATTCGAGATGCTGCCGGAAAAATTCACCCTTCCCCAGCTTCAAAATCTGTATGAAGGCATATTTGACACACTGATGGACAAACGGAACTTCTCACGCAAAGTACTTTCCACGGGGCTGCTTATTAAACAAAAGGATAAGGAACGTTTAAGCTCCAAGCGCGGCGCGTTCTATTACAAGCTGGACAAAAGGAAGTACCAGACGAAGTTCAATGCATTCCTCAATTTTATTCCGAATCCTACCAATCTCGGGTAGAGATTAAGCCAGTCATTATGTGAAGCAAATGGGTTCGGTGCGACGACGTGGCGAACAACTGCTGTCATTGCGAGGGACAGCCGTCATTGCGAGGAGCAGCGGGGGATTCTGTGCGGAGGTGCGACGAAGCAATCTCCCCCGGTGCTGTGAGAATATCCATTCAATGAAGGAGATTGCTTCCTCGCCCCACCCACGCTGGCTCAGCTGCTCCTCGCAATGACGACTGCTGTCCTTCGCCATGACGGAGCTTTTCGACAAAAATTATTTACAGCTCGTAAAACCGCCAGCTGGTCCTGAAATCCTTCTTCAGCGGCTGTTTCAGCAATATCGCCCTTACCATTTCCACCGGCATGGCGTTCTCTGTGATGATCGCATCATGGAATGCTTTGTAGCTCATCTTCCCACTGTCTACCAGCTCTTTTTTGAGCGCTTCGAACTGCAGCCCGCCGATCATGTACGCTACCTGGTACAGGGGCCCGTAACCGCCTGTGAAGGAGCGGCGCACTTCGCCTTCCGCATTCGCCCGTTCAAAGTTCACACGGTTCACCAGGAAATCGATGCACTGCTGCGGCGTCCATTTATGGGTATGGTAGCTGAGTGAAAAAATGATGCGGGCGCAGCGGTGCATCCGCCAGAACAGCATGCCGATGCGGTCTTCAGGGCTTTGCGGGAACTTCAGGTCCCACAGCAGCCGCTCCCAGTAAAGCGCCCAGCCTTCCGTCCAGAAAGGCGTGCCGAAGCGGCGGTAGGTGCGGTAACGGCTGTTCATGAACTGCTGCATAGCATGGCCGGCCAGCAGCTCGTGGTGAACGGTGGCGCGGGAAAAATGCGGGTTGTTGCCGCGCATGCTCATCATTTTATCTTCATGCTCCATAGTATTGGTGGGGTATGAAATGATGAACTCCT
>CBFHAF010000181.1:0-7878 GCA_965653435.1 uncultured Chitinophaga sp. | reverse complement strand
TAAGGAACATCCTTACCTCGCTGAAAAGACCGGCGACGACATCATCACCGCCAGCGGCACCACGCTGCTGGGCGCGGACAACAAAGCGGGCGTGGCGGAGATCATGGACGCGGCGCAGTACCTGGTACAGCACCCGGAAATAAAGCACGGGAAGATCAGGATACTTTTTACGCCCGACGAAGAAGTGGGCCGCGGCGTGGAGCATGTGAACATGGAGCAATTGGGCGCGCAGTTCGGCTACACGATGGACGGCGGCGAGCTGGGCTCGCTGGAAGACGAAACGTTTTCGGCGGACGGTGTGAAGATCATCATCCATGGTGTGAGCGTGCATCCCGGCGCCGCGAAAGGCAAGCTGGTGAGCGCGGTGAAGATCGCGGCAGACATCCTGCATGCGCTGCCTAAAGATATCCTGTCCCCCGAAACCACCGAAGACCGCCAGGGTTTTATTCACCCTGTGCGTATCGAAGGGATCACCGAAAGGGCGGAGATCGATTTCATCATCCGCGACTTTACAACGGCGGAGCTGGAAGGGCACGAGTTTTTCCTGCGCAAGATCATGGAAACCGAAGTGGCGAAGCATCCCGGCGCAAAAGGCGAATTCAGGGTCACGGAGCAATACCGCAACATGAAGGAAGTGCTGGACAAGCATCCGCAGGTGGTGGCCAACGCAGAGGAGGCGATCAGGCGCGCCGGCGTCAAACCGCTGAAAATGAGCATCAGGGGCGGCACCGACGGCAGCAGGCTTTCGTTTATGGGCCTGCCCTGCCCGAATATTTTCACCGGCGAAATGGCGCTGCACAGCAAACATGAATATGTAAGCATACAGGATATGCAGAAGGCGGTGGATACGATCATCCATCTCGTACAGGTTTGGGAGGAACGCAGCTGATAATATTTTCAGGGGCAAATCCGTTTTTATTATTACTTTAAACCCTTGTTGTACTTTCAGGTATATACATTTGCAAGGTTAAAATTCAATACATGTTGCTAGGACTCGTTACAGTTTTGCAGGACTCTCTTTTACTGCCGAAAGCGGATACAGTGGCCGCGGGCCTCAATGCGGCCGCCGCGGCGCCCCAGGAGATCAAGCTCTGGGATATGATCGTGAAGGGCGGCCCCCTCATGATCCCGCTCGGTATACTTTCCGTGATAGCCGTATACGTATTCGTGGAAAGGTATCTGACTATTTCACGCGCAGGCAAGCTGGAAAACAATTTTATGCCGATGGTGAGGGACCATATCACTACAGGCAATATCAGCGCGGCGCGCTCCCTTTCCAAAAACACCGCAGGGCCTATTGCGCGTATGATCGACAAAGGCATTCAGCGCATCGGCAAACCGACGGACGCCATTGAGAAATCCATGGAGAACGTAGGCAAGCTGGAGATCTACAAAATGGAGAAAAACCTCGTGATACTCGCCATCATTGCGGGCATTGCGCCGATGTTCGGGTTCCTCGGCACCATCGCCGGTATGATCCAGACCTTCTTCAACATCTCCCAGACATCAGATATTACCCTCAGCACTATCGCGGGCGGCATCTACGTAAAAATGGTGACTTCCGCTGCGGGCCTCATTATCGGCCTGGTGGCCTATATCGGCTACAGCTTCCTGCAGGCGCAGATAGACAAGGTGATCAATAAGATGGAAGGCGCTTCGTCTGAATTCATAGACGTGCTGATGGAACCATCTAAATAAACTTTCAAACAGAAACCTGTTCAAATATGAATTTGCGGAGGAATAAAAAAGGGACTGCGGAACTGCATAGCGGCGCGTTGAACGACATCCTGTTCATCCTGCTCCTGTTCTTCCTGATCGTGTCTTCCCTGGCCAATCCCAACGTCATCAAGCTGATGTTGCCGAAGGCCAAAAGCAATACCAAAGCAAAGCAGACCGTAGTGGTGAGCATCGATGCGGGGCAGCAGTATTATGTGGGGACGAATAAAGTGGATTTCGCGAGCCTGCGCCAGGTGCTGGCTGCCAAGATACCGCAGGGCGAAGTGGATCCAACGATCGTGATCAATGCGGAAGAGACCGTGCCCATCGGCATGGTGGTAGGCGTGATGCAGATTGCCAGGGAACTGGGCGCCAAAACGGTGCTGGGCACTGCCAACCCCCAGAATGCGCCGCCGGCGAAGTAAAAAAATAAGGCTGGCCAGTAAAGGCAGCGCGGAAATAACGGAATAGTCCCGGCATGGCGCCGGGATTATTTTTTTATGGCCCTCACCATCCTGTCTTTGCCAAACATATCCTGCCGGAGCTTCACCTCCGCAAACCCTTCTTTTTCCAGGAGGCCTGCTACGGCCGGGCCATACGATTCATGTATCTCGAAATACAGCTTCCCGCCGGTTTCCAGCCTTTCTTTGGCAAGCCGGGCAATGCGGCGGTAGAACAGCAGCGGGTCCGCGTCAGGCACGAACAGCGCGATGGAAGGCTCGAACTCCGTTACCAGCGGCTGCATTTCGCTTCGTTCCTTTTCGGGGATGTAGGGCGGGTTGCTGATGATGATATTGAGGGAGGGGAGCACCTGCGCAGCATCCGCGCTCAGTACGTCCTGGAGCACGAAGCGGATGGGCGTATGCTGGAGGCTGGCGTTCCGCGTGGCCAGCGCGATGGCGGGGGAGCTTACGTCCATCGCCCAGACGTCCGCCGCCGGCCAGTGTTTTTTGATCGCGATGGGAATGCAGCCGCTGCCGGTGCCAATGTCCAGCAGGCGCCAGGCCGGCTGGGAGGGATGGTCCTTAAGTATCCATTCCACGAGCTCTTCGGTTTCGGGGCGGGGGATGAGCACCTGGTCGTTCACCAGCAGCTCCAGCCCGTAGAACCAGCTTTTGCCGGTGATGTGCTGGATGGGTTTGTGGGCCAGCAGGGCGCTGAGGGCTTGCTGGTACAGGTCTTCCTGGGCCGGGGTAAGATCGCCGTCTTTATGCACTATCCTGTCCAGCTTGCCCAGGCCGGTGATATGCTCCATCAGCAGGTGCCCGATATTTGCGGCTTCGCGGGCGTCGTACAGGTGCCTGATGGCAGCCGTAATGCCGGCAAATGCAGATTGAATCGTCATGATATTCAAATGATCAGCGGGAAAATCCCCGCTGAAACGATATTTTTGCAAACATATATTTTCAGCCGCAATCATGCACAGCAATCTTCACGAAATTTTCATGCAGCGATGTATCAGCCTGTCCCTCAACGGGGAAGGCCTGGTAGCGCCCAACCCGATGGTAGGTGCGGTGCTGGTGCATGAAGGCCGCATCATCGGCGAAGGGTTTCACCGCGTTTATGGCGAAGCCCATGCGGAAGTGAACTGCATCAACAGCGTGGAGCCCGAATTCCAGGAGCTGATCCCCCGCTCCACCATGTACGTAAGCCTGGAGCCCTGCTCGCATCATGGCAAAACCCCGCCCTGCGCGGACCTTATCGTTGCCAGGAACATCCCTGAAGTGGTGATCGGCTGTGTGGACAGCTTTTCCAAAGTGGCCGGCCGGGGCATCAAACGGCTTGCCGAAGCGGGTGTGAAAGTGAGCACCGGCATACTGGAAAAGGAATGCAGGGAAGTGAACCGCCGTTTTTTCACTTTCCACGAGCAGCAGCGCCCTTACGTGATCCTGAAATGGGCGCAAAGCCCGGACGGGTTCATAGCGGGCGTTACCGGCGCGCCGGTGCGTATTTCGGGGCCTTACAGCGACCGGCTGGTGCACCAGTGGCGCAGCCGCGAGGCCGGCATCATGGTGGGCACGCAAACCGCGCTGAAAGACAATCCCAGGCTCAATACGCGGCTCTGGCCCGGCAAAAGCCCCATCCGCATCGTGCTGGACCTGGAGGAGAAGATACCGCCCCATTTTCACCTGCACGACGGCTCCGTTCAGACCATCTTTATCACCGGCCGCGATGTGGACCGGGAGCAGGACCTGGTGCCCCAGGTGATGGCAGTGCTGCATGCGGCATCCGTACAGAGTGTGATCGTGGAAGGAGGGGCCGGCCTGCTGCAGCAGTTCATCAACAGCGGCATCTGGGACGAAATAAGGGTGATCACCGGGCAGCAGCCCCTCGGCAATGGCCTCCGGGCGCCCTATACGGGCAATGTGGCCGTGCTGGAAAAGCTGGACGCGGGCGGCGACCAGATCGTGATATATGGCCGGGAAACGGCGTAAAACAGGAAAATGGAAGTTTATTATACGATCGAAAAAAAGGCAGTAGCGGAATTTAAAGACAGGGGAAGCAAGTTCCTCGCGTTTGCTTACCCCGTTAAAACCCCTGAGCAGGTAAAGGAATGCCTGCAGGAAGTAAAAAAAGAGCATCCCAAGGCCACGCATCACTGTTATGCTTACCGTTTGGGAACGGACGGGCTGCAATACCGCGCGGTAGACGACGGGGAGCCTTCAGGCTCTGCCGGGAAGCCTATCCTGGGGCAGATAGACAGCAAGCAGCTTACAGACGTGCTGGTGGTGGTGGTGCGCTACTTCGGCGGAACGCTGCTAGGCGTGCCGGGGCTGATCAACGCCTATAAAATGTCCTGCGCGCTGGTGCTCCAGCTTATTCCCGCCGTACAAAAGAACGTGGAAGCGCGTTACCAGCTCGTGTTCGATTACACGATCCTGAACGACGTGATGATGGTGGTGAAACAGAATAACTGCACCGTGCTCAACCAGGACATCCAGCTGTTCTGCAGCATGGAGATCGGCATCCCCAAAGCCAGCCTGGACCTGTGCCTGCTGCGCCTCAAAGACATCTACAACCTCGAAGTGAAAGCGCTGTGATCAGCGGAACGCTTTTTCCACATCCTTCAGGCTGACCCCGAATAATTTTTTCACGATAGGATCGAGGTGCTTTTCGCTGCCCTGCAAATGGATGGTGCGGTGATAATGTTCCAGCCTGCCGCCGGGTTTCAGGCCGGCTGCGGGAGAGGAGCTTTCCAGCTCGTAGAACCGGCCCAGCTGGGGCTTTCCTTCGCCCGGCGGGCCGTCGTTATAGGCGTTTACCATATCGCCCGCAAAAGGTTTGTCCTGTATGCCCCAGGCGGAGTTGACGTATTTCTGCGCGGCGGTGGGCATGGTGAACTGAACGACTGTCAATACCTTATTGGCGGCATCGTAGCTTCCCAGCACGTTGTAGCAGGCTTCCTGCCGCAGGCCTATCTTGCTGCGGTAATTGGCGTCCGCCCTGAAATACACGATGTTCTTCTCTTTTTTTAATCTTTCTTCGGGCACTTTCCCGAAATAATCATCATTAACGGCGCCGCCTGTACGAAGCGGTATCATCACCGTGTTTTTTTCCGCCGCGGGAAACATGCCGAGTATCCAGATGGAAGGCATGCCGTAGGCTGTGTCCCATTTCTGCCGGCCGGCATTGGTAATGCTGTTGGCGGAATGGAATCCCACGGCGTGAATGCTCCGGTGGAGGTCTGTACGGAGATAGTTCCGGAGGTCGCGGCGGGCTATGAGGGTGATGGTGCGGTTCACTTTGATGCTGAACTGGTGGCCTTTATAATTGGGCAGCTGTATGTCGCGCACGAAGGAAACGCTGGATTTGGTGCGGGCGGTTACCTGGAAAGGCTCGGTGTCGATGGCCGCGGGCACCTGCCAGTGCGCAAGGTCGAAGGTGTCGCCCGGCGCGAAATAAAAGCTGTTCTGGCTGCCTTCCGGCCCCAGCCAGAAGCGGTCTTCCCCGCCGAATGCGTTGATGTGCGGCTGCGGTTTGCCGTCCGCGATCAGGCTGTGGTTGATCCAGCCGAGGCTGCGGCCCTTGTCTCCCTCCGTGGTGCTGGTCATAATCCGGCCCTGCCATGCGGGCACGACGGCGATAGCGGATTTGCTGGTGCTGTCCGTCAATACGATGGTTTCGGTATGTTCTTTCAGGAATGCAACGTCTGCCCCGAAGTTTTCCGGCCTGGATATGGTTTCCTGCTGTGTTGCGGGCTGCTGCTGTGCCGGTTGTTTGCGGGGGCCGCAGGCGGCCAGGCACAGCGTGCCGTAGAGCACAAATCTTTTCATGAGATAGTAGTGGAATGGTCGTTAATGCACTGCAATGATAAAGTTTAATTTTAACAACATTAACCGTAACGCTATTGTGCAGCGCAAATTTTTTTAAAGGAATCTGAAATATTATTTGCTGATTTCAAACAGTTTCCTATTTTTGCAATCCCAAAACGGGAAGCGCGGAAGTAGCTCATTTGGTAGAGCACGACCTTGCCAAGGTCGGGGTGGCCGGTTCGAGCCCGGTCTTCCGCTCAAAACACAAAGCCTGGTTGATTCAACCGGGCTTTTTTTATGCTGGCTCATCCCGGGGTTTACTACGGTTGTACTACGGTTGTACTACGGTATCACTACTAAAGCACTACTAAAGCTCTATGATTGGTATAGGTCAGGACATGGTTAGAAGCCCTGGTCTTATCCTGGTATAGGTATGGAAATCTTCCGCTACAATTAAAAATAATATCTAATGTAATCGCTGAAGGCTGTTTAAATCCCCATCAATAAAAAAAGCTGCGTGTTACGCAGCTTTTCAAATATCCTGATCTGTTATTATTTGTATTTCGGTTCGTACAGTGAACTTTCAGGTACGGCCACTTTGGGTTTCCCTTTATAACGGTGCCCGAACAGGGCGTAGCTGCCACCCACGATCAATGCTACAGCACAGGCGAGTTGCAGGTAAAACAGGAAACGGGAGGAAGACACCCAGTCCCGGGTAAAATCATTCGTATTTTCTACTGTATGCTGGTCCATATAGATTTTTTTCGCTCTGCAAACTTACAAAGGAAATTTTCAAAGTCCAAATATGGGCCTTATTTCTTCTTCGGGTGCCAGAGGGTGGAGAAGGTGCGTTTGTTGAGGAAATAATAACGCCAGATCATGATCCCGTGGAACACGCCCTGAAGGTCATAGAGCCGTTTCCGGGGAATGGTTTCCGTTATCGTTTTTCCTTCTTTCCTGCGCCAGCGGTAGTAGTCGCGGTACGCGCGGAATATGGCCATCATGTCCTTCGGTTTGCCCGAAACAAGGCTTTTCACAGCGGCCATCAGGTCCAGCACATGCCGTTGGGTCAGTATGATCCATTGCTCGCCCGGGTGAAGGTTCTTCTTGAGCATGATGAGGTTGTTCCGGAAGTTCAGGTACAGCTTGCGGGGATTGCCCTGCGGCAGGCTGCCGCCGCCCACATGGTACACCGTCGCGGAGGGGCAGATGCTGATCCTGTAGCCCGCGCGTTGCAGGCGCCAGCAAAGGTCCACTTCTTCCATATGCGCAAAAAAATACGGGTCAAAACCGCCTACTTCCCAAAAGCAGGAGGAGCGGATGAACAATGCCGCGCCGGTAGCCCAGAAAATGTCCTGCGGATTATCGTATTGTCCTTTATCTGTTTCAGTGGTGTAGAGTATGCGCCCGCGGCAGAAAGTATAGCCCAGGATGTCCATCCAGCCGCCGGCCGCGCCCGCATATTCAAAGCTTTCACGGTCGTGCCAGGCCCGGAGCTTGGGCTGGCAGGCGGCGATCTGCCTGTCCGCCTGCATCTGTTCCACTACCGGCGTGATCCAGTCGGGGTCCACTTCCACATCCTGGTTCAGCAGCACGTAAATATCAGCCTGCACATGCCGGAGGGCTTCGTTGTAGCCGCCTGCAAAACCACTGTTGGTGGGATTCCTGATGATTTTTACACCGGGGAAGTTTGCGGCAACAAAGGCCACGCTGTCGTCTGATGAAGCATTATCCGCCAGGTAGATCTCCAGGTTGCCGTAACGGGAAGCGCATACCGAAGGGAGAAAGCGTTCGAGAAAGGCTTTTCCGTTCCAGTTGAGAATCACTACCGCTACCGAGGGCAATACTGTCAAAAGAGTTCCGTTTAATCCGTGACGTAATAATTTAGCGTTGCAAATATGCAACAAAG
>CBFHAF010000180.1:0-7906 GCA_965653435.1 uncultured Chitinophaga sp. | reverse complement strand
AAGATGTACGAAAAGAAAAAATACCAGCTGGCGCAGACTTTATACGAGGAGATGATCCCCATTTTTAAAGGCACCGACAAGTTCGAAGGCCTGTATTATAAATACGCCTACTGCTCTTTCTACCTGAAAGACTACACCCAGGCCGGTTTCCATTTCAAAAACTACCTGGAAGCGCTGCCCAGCAGCCCCCGGGCCATGGAAATCGACTACCAGCAGGCTTATTGCTATTACAAGCTTTCCCCTAAAGTGCCGCTGGACCAGACCAACAGCATGAAAGCCATCGCCGCCATGCAGACCTTCATCAACACTTATCCCAATTCCGATAAAGCCGCGGAAGCCAATGTGATAATAGACCTGCTGAGAAGGAAACTGGAACAGAAAGAGTACAACGCCGCCGAACTGTACTATAACCTCGGCCATTACAAAGCCGCCGGCGTAAGCTTCAAAAGCCTGATGAGGGCCTACCCGGATTCAGACAAAAGCGACAGTTACAAGTACATGGCCATCAAAAGCTATTACCTGTACGCCAAAAACAGCGTTTATTACAAACAAAAAGAACGCTACGAAACCGTTTTGACCGAGTACCTGGAGTTTTCAGACCGCTACCCGACCAGCAAACTGAAGCCGGATGCCGAAAAATACTTTACCTTAGCAAAAAATAACATCAAATCCCTGGAAAATGAGCAAAATAAAGAGAAGTCTAACCAGTAGCATAAACCCCTGGGTAGAAACCAGGAACACCACCGATATCAAGAACAGGACCGGTAACCTGTACGAATCGATTGCCATTATTCCAAACTGGAAGAGTTCGCCAGCCATACGGACAACCTGGAAGAAGTGCATGAGAACAAGGAGCAGATCGAGATCTCCCGTTTTTACGAAAGACTGGCCAATTCCGCCATCCAGGCTACCAACGAGTTCCTGGACAACAAAATTTACTTCCGTAAGAACGACGACGATCTGTACAGCTGATCACTCATCGGTTATCGAAAAAATATTACCTTCATAGCGGCAGAATGTTTCGTTCTGCCGCTTTTGTTTTGCCACCATGTTACAAGGGAAAAAAATTCTATTGGGCGTATCCGGCAGCATCGCGGCTTATAAAGCAGCCCTGCTCGTGCGCCTGCTCGTAAAGGAAGGCGCCCAGGTGAAGGTGATCATGACCCCCTCCGCCTGCGATTTCATCACCCCGCTCACACTTTCCACCCTCTCGAAAAATGAAGTAGGCGTGCACGTCAGCGAAAACGGCAGCTGGAGCAACCACGTAATGCTCGGCCGCTGGGCGGACGTGATGCTTATCGCCCCCGCTTCCGCCAATACCATCGCCAAAATGGCCGGCGGCATCTGCGACAACCTGCTGCTGGCGGTATATCTTTCCGCCACATGCCCGGTATTGTTCGCCCCCGCCATGGACGAGGATATGTGGCTGCACCCTTCCACCAAAGCCAATGTGGCCAAACTGCTCAGCTATGGCAACCGCCAGCTGCCCGTTCACCGCGGGGAACTGGCCAGCGGCCTGTTCGGCGAAGGCCGTATGGCAGAGCCGGAAACCATCGTTTCTTTCCTGTATTCCTTTTTCCAGGAGCCGGTGAAAGAGCTGCCGCTCAAAGGCAAGACCGCCCTGGTTTCCGCCGGCCCTACCCAGGAGCCGATAGACCCGGTGCGCTTTATCAGCAACCATTCCAGCGGTAAAATGGGCATCGCGCTCGCGGAAGCCCTGGCGGACGCAGGCGCCGCGGTACAGCTGGTGCTGGGCCCCACGCCGCTTTCCACCCTTCACTCCGGCATCACCGTTTCCCGCGTGGTGACCGCCGCCGATATGTTCGACCGCTGCACGGCCCTGGCCCCGCAATCGGATATTATCGTGATGGCCGCCGCCGTAGCCGATAACAGGCCCCGCAACGTGGCGGATAAAAAGCTCAAGAAGACGGACCATGTCATTAACCTGGTGCTGGAAAAAACGCCGGACATCGCCCGCACCATCGGCGGCGCCAAAAAGAACGGCCAGCTGCTGGTAGGTTTTTCGCTGGAAACCAACAACGAAAAAGAGTATGCGCTGAAGAAGCTGAACGACAAGAACATGGATATGGTAGTGCTCAACTCGCTCAACGATCCAGGCGCAGGTTTTAATTACGACACCAATAAAGTGACACTGCTCCGCCGCGACGGCCAGGAGCAGGCGCTGCCCCTGCAATCCAAGCAGGACGTTGCGCATACCATCGTAAAGGCTATAATCGAATTGCAACATGCTTAGAAAGATTCTGTTTTCCTGCCTATGCCTGTTAACCTGCTTCGCATCAGCAGAGGCCCAGGAGCTCCGCGCCAACGTGACCGTTCAGCCCGGCCCGCAATTGGGGAGCGGTACGGACCGGAGGGTATTCTCCACGCTGCAGACGGCTATGGCAGAGTTCATCAACAACCGCCGCTGGTCCGACGATGCGTATGCCCCGGGTGAAAGGATAGAATGCAACTTCATGCTCAACGTTACCCAGGCGCTGGGCAACAATACCTACAAAGCAACGCTTACCATACAGGCCGCCCGCCCGGTATTCAATTCTTCCTACAATTCCAGCATCCTCAATATACAGGACCCGAACGTGGTATTCCAGTATGTAGAGTTCCAGCCGCTGGAATTCAACGAGCAGCGCATCGTGGGCAACAACCCGCTCACTTCCAACCTCACCGCCATCATCGCGTTCTACAACTATATCATCATCGGCCTCGACGCTGATTCTTTTTCACCCCGCGGCGGTGACAATTTCTTTAAAAAAGCCCTTAATATTGTGAATAATGCGCCCGACGGGAAAGACATTTCCGGCTGGAAAGCATTTGAAGGCAACAGGAACCGTTACTGGATACAGGACAACCTGCTGAACGTCAAATTCAGCCGCTTTCACGACGTGATGTACCAGTATCACCGCCTTGGCCTGGATATGATGTATGAGGACGTGAACAAAGGCCGCGCCGCGATCATGAACTGCCTGAACATGCTCATGGGCATTCATGAAGAGCTGCCTAATTCTATGATCGTGCAGGCGTTTTTCCTTGCCAAAAGCGACGAGCTGATGAAAGTTTTTTCCAAAGCGCCGCCGCAGGAAAAGGTGAGGGCAGGGCAGCTGCTTTCCACGCTGGACGTACCGAACGCCAATAAATATCAGCAATTAAGATAAATGAAGAACATGCGAAAAACGGCCGGGATATTACTGATGGGCCTGATGCTGGCCTGCGGCGATGCAGACCGCACACCTTCTGATGTGCTGCCGAAAGACAAGATGCGGGATATTTTGCTCGATATGAATTATGCCGAGGTATGGGGCCGCGACCAGCAGATGGATACCGTGCTGGTACCTGATTCCGTGAAAGAGCAACGGGTGAAGACCTACTACAGCCAGGTACTCCAGCTGCATGGCATTACCCGCGAGGAGTTCTCGCGCAGCTACCAGTTCTACGAAGCGCACCCTGACAGGCTGGAGGCCATTTATAAAGAAATGGGCGAGATCGTGAAACGCAAGCGCGAAGTGCTGGACTCCACCGAAAGCGCGCAGCGCGAGCGCGAAGCCAGGGCCGCAGGCGCCCGCACCCGCCGCGATTCACTGTTCTGGCCCAGCCCTGACAGCCTGAAACTGATATTACCCTGATCCTGATATAACACCAAAACATGAAGAAATTAGTTACTAACGCCGATGAAGCCATCCGCGGGATAACCGACGGCGCAACCCTGATGCTGGGAGGTTTTGGTCTTTGCGGCATTCCCGAAAACTGTATCGCGGCTCTCGTCCGCAGCGGCGCCAAAGACCTCACCTGTATCTCCAACAACGCGGGGGTAGACGATTTCGGGCTGGGCCTCCTTCTCAAAACAAGGCAGATAAAAAAAATGATGTCGTCGTACGTAGGCGAGAACGCAGAGTTCGAAAGGCAGCTGCTTTCCGGCGAGCTGGAAGTGGACCTCATTCCGCAGGGCACGCTGGCCACGCGGATCGCGATGGCGGGCATGGGCATCCCAGCATTTTTCACCCCTGCCGGTTTCGGGACGGAAATAGCGGAAGGCAAAGAAACACGCAAATTCAACGGGAAGGATTACCTGATGGAACTGGCCCTGCACGCGGATTTTTCCATCGTAAAAGCGTGGAAAGGCGATACCATGGGCAACCTCGTATTCCGGAAAACCACGCGCAACTTCAGCACTTCCATGGCCAAAGCGGGGAACATCACGATCGCTGAGGTAGAGCACCTCGTGCAGCCCGGCGAGCTGGACCCGGACGCCATACATGTGCCCGGCATTTATGTGCACCGCATTTTCCAGGGCGGCAATTATGAGAAACGCATTGAACGTAAAACCGTAAAAATCTGACACATGGCACTCGATAAATATGGCATTGCCAAACGTATAGCACAGGAATTGCGCGACGGGATGTATGTGAACCTTGGCATCGGCATACCCACATTGGTGTCCAACTTCGTGCCCGCGGGCATTTCCATCATGCTGCAAAGCGAGAATGGCATGCTGGGCATGGGCCCTTACCCGACGGAGGAGGAGATGGATGCGGACCTGATCAATGCCGGCAAAGAGACCGTGACCGTACTGCCCGGTGGTGCGTTCTTCGATTCGGCGGAAAGCTTCGGCATGATACGCGCAGGCAAGGTGGACCTCACGGTGCTGGGCGCCATGGAAGTGTCTGACAATGGCGACATCGCCAACTGGAAAATACCCGGCAAAATGGTGAAAGGCATGGGCGGCGCGATGGACCTGGTGGCTTCGGCGAAGAATATCATCGTGGCCATGATGCATACCAATCCCAAAGGTGAAAGCAAGCTGCTGCCCCAATGCACGCTGCCCCTTACCGGTGTTCGCTGCGTTAAAAAGATAGTGACAGAACTGGCCGTGCTGGACGTAACAGACGAGGGCTTTAAACTGCTGGAACGCGCTCCTGGCGTAACTATAGAAGAAATAAAGGCTAAAACTGCCGGCCGGCTGATAGTTGAAGGAGATGTTCCTGAAATGATTTTATAATCGTAACTTTCAGTATGCAATTGTGTTATAACGGAAAATTCATGGCGGGAGATAAACCGTTGCTGACCGTGGATAACCGCAGTTTCAGGTATGGCGACGGATGTTTTGAAACCATGAAAGTGTATCAGGGGCAACTGTTGTTGGCAGATCTGCATTTCGAGAGGCTGATTGCCAGTTTGCATCTCCTGCATTTTCACATACCCGCACACTTTACGAAAGATTATTTTACAGGCCTAATCAGGGAGCTATGCCGCCTGAACAGCGTCAGCGAGCTTGCGCGTGTGCGCCTTACCGTCTGGAGGGCCGGCACCGGGCTGTACGACCCTGTGGACCATACTCCTCACTTCATCATTCAAAGCTGGGAACTGCCGGAGCACATATTCGAGCTGAACTCCACCGGCCTGCTGCTGGACGTGTTCCCCGACGCCGTGAAAAGCTGCGACAAGATCTCCAGCGTTAAATCCAACAACTGCCTGCCTTATGTGCTGGCCGCGTTATATGCTAAACAGCATCACGTGAACGAAACCGTGCTGCTCAATCAGCATGGCCGTGTGGCAGACACCACTATTGCGAACATTTTTGTCGTGCGCGGCGGCAACGTGTATACCCCGCCGTTAACCGAAGGCTGTGTATGCGGCGTAATGCGGAAATACCTGTTACAAAAGGAATTTCCCTTCAGAATAACGGAACAGCCGCTTACGCTGAAGGACCTGCAATATGCGGACGAGATCTTCCTGACCAACGCCATTTACGGCATCCGTTGGGTAGGCCGCTTCCGCAACAGCAGTTATGGCAACGCCACATCCGCCATCCTGCATGAAATGCTGTACGAATCCATGCTCTAACTTCTGTTCATGAAAGTAGCACTATGCTGGTTCCGCAGGGATCTTCGCCTGCACGATCATGCCGCGCTTTACCACGCACTTCGCAGCGGTATGCCGGTGGTGCCGGTCTTTATTTTTGATACCAATATCCTCCACGACCTGGAAGACAAGGAAGACCGCCGTGTGCAGTTCATTCATGACGCGCTTGACCGCATGCAGGCAACACTGGAAGCCGCAGGCAGCACCCTGCATGTATTTCACGGCAGCCCGCAGGAAGCTTTCCTGTACTGGGCCGGTCATTACAACGTAGCAGCCGTATACACGAACCACGACTATGAGCCCTATGCCCGCCAGCGCGATGCAGCAGTATCGGATCTGCTCCGGGAAAGGAACATCGGTTTCCACACTTATAAAGACCAGGTCATTTTTGACAGGGGAGAAATAGTAAAAGATAACGGCGAGCCCTATACGGTTTTCACGCCTTACAGCCGTAAGTGGAAATCGAAGCTGGATTCATTCCAGCTGAAGCCATACCCGATTGAGAAATACAAACAGCACTTCCACCGTCAGCCGGCCATACCTGTTCCGGCACTAGAAAGCATCGGCTTCAGGCCTACTGCGCGCAACTTCCCGCCGGGCGACGCAGAAGATGCGCTCATCCGCCATTACGACCAGACCCGCGATTTCCCTGCACAGCATGGTACGAGCCGCCTCAGCGTGCACCTGCGTTTCGGTACCCTGAGCATCCGTCAACTCGCGGCAAGGGCAAAGGCATTAAATGAAACATTTTTGAATGAGCTGATATGGCGGGAGTTCTACCAAATGATCCTCTGGCATTTTCCGCATGTGGTAAGCGGTTCCTTCAGGAAGGAATATGACAATATCCAATGGCGCAACAACGAAAAAGAATTTGAAAGCTGGTGCGAGGGCAAAACCGGCTACCCCATTGTAGATGCGGGCATGAGAGAGTTGAATGCGACAGGTTTTATGCACAACCGGGTGCGGATGATCACTGCCAGTTTTTTAACCAAACATTTGCTGACAGACTGGCGCTGGGGCGAAGCTTATTTTGCTAAAAAACTCCTGGACTATGATCTTGCCGCCAACAACGGCGGCTGGCAATGGGCTGCCGGAAGCGGCTGCGACGCCGCACCTTATTTCAGGGTGTTCAACCCCACACTGCAGGCGCAGCGGTTCGACAAAGACGGGGAATACATCCGCCGGTGGGTGCCCGAAGTAGATGAACTAACGTACCCTTTACCAGTAGTATCGCATGAAGCTGCCCGGAAACGGGCGCTGGAAACGTATGCCAAAGCATTGAAGAAATAGGTCAGGCCGGTTGCTGCGCCGCCATCTCTTTCAGCTTTTCCACCGCGGCCTTTCCTTTTGTTCCAAGGTCAAGACTATACTCGTTCACATAAAGATCGATGTGCTGGCGCATGACGTTCTCGTCCATTTCCTGCGCATGCGCTTTTACGTAAGGGGAGAGGGCGGGATATTTCGTATAGGCGTGCTGCAGGCTCTGGTGTATCAGCTGGTCCACCTTGGCGCGGACCTCCGCGGGAATGTCTTTCCGGATAAAAATGCCGCCAAGCGGGATGGGCTGGCCGGTTTTGGTTTCCCAGAATTCACCCAGGTCGATCAGCTTTACCAGTCCTTTCTGCTGGTAGGTGAACCTGTTCTCGTGAATGATCACTCCCGCATCTGCATTTCCGGACAATACCGCCTGTTCGATATCCGAAAACAGCATGACCTGTTTATTGGCCGCCTCGGGGAAAGCGATGGAAAACAACAGGTTGGCAGTTGTAAAAGCACCTGGTATCGCGATCTTCAGATCTTTCACTCGTTCCAGCGGGATGGCCTTTTTTGCGATCAGCAGGGGGCCGCAGCCACGGCCCAGGGCGCTGCCGCTGTTCAGCAGCTCGTATTTGTCGGCCACCTTAAGGCCGGCGGCAAAGCTAAGCTTGGTGATATCCAGCTTTCCCTGAACAGCCCACTGGTTGAGGGTTTCCACGTCTTCCAGCTTTGTGTCGAACCGGAGGCCGGCGGCATCGATGGCGCCGTTCACCAG
>CBFHAF010000179.1:0-7962 GCA_965653435.1 uncultured Chitinophaga sp. | reverse complement strand
GGTACCGGGTACACGGCTGTTTATCATTTTAATGTGAAGGGCGGGGTGGATTTCAGGAATTTTAAAGCGGTAATAGAACAACCCGGGCTTTGGCACAATGTAAAAATTAATGGTGTAAGTGTTAAAAACGAACCCGGACAGTGGTGGCTGGACCGGTCGTTTGGGGTGTACCAGGTGGGCAGCTATTTAAAGACCGGGGATAATGAACTGGCCGTGACGGTTTCGCCCATGAGCGTATATGCAGAAATTGAGCCGGTGTATATTTTAGGTGATTTTAACCTGGAGGCGGCGCCACGGGGCTGGAACATTGCCAGGCCGGATACGTTGCAGCTCGGTTTCTGGAACAGGCAGGGATTGCCTTTGTACGGCCACGGCATCACCTATACGAAAACATTCACAGTGGAGGTTCCGGCCAGATCCTATGCGGTGGAACTGGGCAAATGGAAGGGGAGCGTGGTTGCGGTAAAGGTCAATGATGTATTGGCCGGCATCATTACTTCCGAACCTGACAGGCTTCTGATCGGGGAATTCGTAAAGAAGGGAAGTAACAAAATCGAAGTAACGGTAATTGGCAGCCTGAAGAATGTTTTAGGGCCATTTTACAACAAGCCGGCTCCCGGCCTGGTTGATCCCGGTAAATGGCACAATATCAAAATACAGCCGCCGGGTAATGAATATGATATCTATGAATACGGATTGTCTGAAGACTACGGGATCAAGGCCATATACTAAAAGGAATCCGGCTTCCCTCTATTTGAACTGAAAACGCCCCTGCTTTCGTCATTATTGTGCGCAAAAAAATATAGTTAGGAAACCGTGCTTTGATAGGGCCTACCTTGTATTTTTGGCTTTTGCACAGCGAGTGCTTTACAGAATCTTATACCGGTAAAACGAAAGAATATGGGCACATATGTACTAAGTTTTCAGGAGATCGACGGAACAAAACTAATGCTTGCAGGAGGCAAGGGCGCTAACCTGGGCGAGCTGTCCGGGATCGGGGGCATACAGGTGCCGGATGGTTTCTGCGTTACCACCGGGGCGTATAAAAAAATAACCGGGAACAACCGGGAGCTTAACAGCCTGATGGATGAATTAGCGGGCTGCAAGGCGGAAGAGCGGGAGAACACCTGCCGGATCAGCGCTAAGATCCGCAGTATCATTGAAAGCATACCTATTCCCCGTGAAATAGCAGAAGCTGTGGCGGATCACCTCAGGAAATTTGATGGGAAGGATGCTTTTGCCGTCCGCTCCAGCGCTACGGCGGAAGACCTGCCGGGAGCATCCTTTGCCGGCCAGCAGGATACGTATTTGAACATCATAGGGAAGGAGGCCGTCCTGGAGCATATCAGCAAATGCTGGGCGTCCCTGTTTACGGACAGGGCGGTGATCTACCGCCTGCAAAACGGCTTTGATCACCGTAAGGTCCAACTGGCTGTGGTTGTTCAGAAAATGGTCTTCCCGCAGGCGGCGGGAATTTTATTCACCGCTGACCCCGTTACATCCAACAGGAAAGTATCATCCATCGATGCCGGCTTTGGTCTTGGGGAAGCCATGGTTTCCGGCCTGGTGAATGCGGACAATTATAAAGTGCGTAACGGCGAGGTGACCGATAAGAACGTACCCGCCAAAAAACTGGCTATTTATGCTTTAAAGGATGGCGGTACGGAAAAGCGGGAGATAGGGCCTGAGATGCAGAACCGGCAGGTGCTGACGGATGAACAGGTCTTGCAGCTTGAGCGGCTCGGCAGAAAGATCGAAGAACATTTTGGCCGCCCGCAGGACATTGAATGGTGTTTGGCCGATGATGCTTTTTATATCGTCCAGAGCCGGCCGGTCACCACTTTATACCCGGTTCCTGAAGTGAATGACGGCGAAAATCATGTTTATATATCCGTCGGGCACCAGCAAATGATGACCGATCCCATTAAACCGCTGGGACTGTCCTTTTACCTGCTGACGACCCGCGCGCCTATGCACACTGCAGGCGGAAGGCTGTTTGTTGACGTGACACCCCTGCTGGCCAGGCCTTCAGGAAGGAAATTGATGATAGACACCCTGGGAAAATCTGACCCGCTTATAAGGGACGCGCTTAAGACCGTCGTGGACCGGGGCAATTTTATAAAGAGCCTGCCGGATGAAGAAAAAGAACCTGGCGGGAAAGGTATTCCGGCGGGGAATTACGAAACATTGGCCGATTATGATCCGGCCATCGTATCTGAACTGATCAGGAATAACGAGGCGTCGGTAAACAGGGCAAAACATGATATCCGGCCGAAATCAGGACCGGAGCTGTTTGATTTTATCCTGGAAGACATCCGGGAATTGAAGAAAATATTAACCGATCCGCAGGGGTTTGGCGTAATTATGACGGGCATGAATGCTTCAACCTGGATCAACGATAAGATGAAGGAGTGGTTGGGTGAAAAGAGCGTGGCAGACACGCTTTCGCAATCCGCTCCCAACAATGTAACTTCGGAAATGGGCCTTGCGCTGCTGGATGTTGCGGATGCGATCCGTCCTTATCCTGCAGTGATCGATTATTTGCAGCATGCAAAAGACGATAATTTCCCGGGTGAGCTGGTTAAGCTTGAAGGCGGGCAGGAAGCCCGGGATGCTATCGATGCTTATCTCGATAAATACGGCATGCGGTGCGCAGGGGAGATCGACATCACCAAAACACGCTGGAGCGAAAGACCGGCTACGCTTTTCCCCATGATCCTCAGCAATATCAGGAACTTTGAGCCCGGCGCCGGCCACCGGAAATTTAAGCAGGGGCTGCAGGAAGCAGTGAAAAAAGAACAGGAGCTGCTCGGCCGGTTGAAGCAGCTGCCGGATGGTAAAGAAAAAGCAAAGGAAACAAAACGCATGATCGGCCTGGTCCGGAACCTCATCGGCTACCGCGAGTACCCGAAATACAGCATGGTGAGCCGTTACCTGGTTTATAAGCAGGCTTTGATGAGAGAAGCGGAACGGCTTGTCCAAAACAACGTTATCCACGAAAAAGAAGACATCTATTATCTCACTTTTGAAGAATTCCGGGAAGCTGTAAGTACAAATAAGCTGGATTATCAGCTCATCAACGACAGGAAAGAAAAGTACAGGTTATATGAAAAGCTGAGCCCGCCGCGTGTGTTCACGTCCGACGGTGAGATCATCACAGGCAGCTACAAAAGAGAAGACCTCCCCGCGGGTGCTATCGTTGGCCTGCCCGTTTCTGCAGGCATTATAGAAGGGCGGGCGCGTGTGCTCCTGAGCATGGAAGATGCCCGCCTTGAAGAAGGGGATATATTGGTCACGCCCTTTACGGATCCCAGCTGGACGACATTGTTCGTGTCCATAAAAGGCCTGGTTACCGAAGTGGGCGGGCTGATGACGCACGGAGCCGTGATCGCGCGTGAGTATGGCCTGCCGGCGGTCGTGGGCGTGGAAAACGCCACCGGGCTGATCAAAGACGGGCAGCGGATCCGTGTGAACGGAACGGAGGGGTATGTGGAAATTTTATAGCGATGTTTGCTGAATATTACCCCACAAAAAAGCCACTTATGAAGTGGCTTTTGTTTTCAGGGTTATATAGACCAAAGCATATCTGATTATTTCCCGCCATCCCCATGGAAGGGCAACGTCACCCAGGGGCTTTGCGGATCGCTGAGCAGCAGTTCCATGCCTTCCTGCATTTCCATCATCACGTCTTCATCGATACCGTTCCATACGCACCTTGCAAACTGGTAGGAAACGGAAAGCTGTTTCCAGGAGGCGTACATGTTGCGGATGGGTTCCGCACAGCGCGCAATGAAGGACAAGGCTTCCTCCCTGGTGAGGTAACCGGCGTCGAAGCCGCCCCTGCTGAGGTTGATGATGCGGGCATAGTCCCAGATCAGCATTTCGGGCTGTGTGTCCGGCTGTATCAGTTTCCGTTCCCGGTACAGGTCAAGCGCATCCCGCATATTACGGAGCCGCTCCAGGGCAGTTTCTTCTTCGATCTTGCTGGAGGCCACATATTCACGCAGAAAGGCCTTGCTTTCTTTGATAGACACGGTATTCATGGCCTGCCAGATGATATCGTACTGGATGCGGTGCCCTTCGTTGAACAGCCAGGTGAGGGTTTCTGTCAGCTCTTCCTTGCTGTCTATGTCCCACCATTGCGAAAGCAGTTCCCTGCAGTCCTGCCGGGTGAAGCCCGTGGTAAGGTCGTTGAGGTACTGGCCGTTCAGGATGGCGAGGTCCGCCCCGCAGGCTATTGCCCATTGCTGCCCGTGGGTGAGCGTGCTTCCCGGGTTCAGCAATATTTGCTTCGGCTCTCCGGGCGATTTGGCTTCCGCATCGTCTCCGGTGAACATGGCATTGAACTGCTGGATGTTCTGGCTGAACTGGTTGAGCTGGCTGGCCCAGGCGTTGGAAAACTGCATGGATTGCTCCATCTGTTTCCTGTACATGTCAATGGCTTCCTCACTCATTCCCATGGCCTTGAGGGACTGCAGGTATTGCTCGATGTTATTAAGAGGGTTCATGGATGGATCAGGATATTTTGGATTGCAGGGCCGCCGCAACTTCTGCTTCCAGCTTGTTCCAGGAAGGCAACAGCGCCAGGCGGGTAACGAAATTGCCAAACAGGGTACGGTCCAGTACCATATTGGGCACGATACCATCCACATCCACGATGTTTTTCTTTTCATTCACAAATACACCCACGCCTATCATCCCGGATTTTTTGATGAGCACGCAGTTCTTGGGGCCGGATAAGTTCACAGACCAGCGGTCGTGCACGATGTCGCAGCTGTATTTGCCGGACAGTTGCTGCTGGATGATGGCATGAAGTTCCTGCAGGGAGGGCGGTGATTGTTTCAATTGCAATGTCATAGAAAATGGAATTTAAGTGGTGATGGTTTGCTATAACACGAAAGTAGTAATCTGCCGGCCCGGGAGGGTGCAGCTTTCAGATACGCCGGGTATTTTTTGAAATCCGCCTGTTTTGGGGCCGGATTTGATTGGGGACGGGGGAACCGGAGGCTTAAGTTGTCGCGCAATAAGCTTGCCGCCGGGCAAAGAAGGCGGCAGGCGGTGCTTTGTGTGAGGTTAATTTGACCTTCGGTGAAACGGGCCTAAGGGAGAACCGGGTCTCCCGGGCATAGGGCTAAGGGATCGGGCTCACTTCCGTATGCCTGATCCGGCCTCCCAGGTATCCTGTCCAGGAAGTCAGGCCAAAAACAGCGAGGGCCGCGATCAGGATGATAACTGCGGCGGTTTTTGCCAGGGAGAACTTTTTCAGCTCAAGAAACAGGCCGGCAAGGGACAGTATGCCCAGCAGCAGTATAGATACCCAGGCAATCTCGGCAAATTCCTCATGTGCTTCAACCACATTTTTCTCAATTCCCTGTATGTATCTTACAGCGTCTTCAGCGCCTTCGCCTGTGAAGAACGCGATGGCCCCGCCAATTGCAGTGATCAGCAAAACGTAGTATGCGGCGATTTTTGTCTGGCGGTTCTTTGTTATCATCCCGTAAGCCAGAACGAGTATGCCCAGCATGGATCCGAATATCGGCAAATGGGTGATCATCAAATGTACATGGGCTTGGTTCATTTTTTTTGATTGAAGTTGAAATTTTGAATGAGCAGGAACAATGATCGCCGTCATGGTGCACGGTGATATCGCTGCCAGCTCAGAATGCCCTTGCCAGCTCTTTGGCCAGGATGTAAATGCCCATTAGGAGAACGAACCAGCCGAAGGCCATTTTCAGTCTCCCGGAAGGTATCCTGCGGTGGAGGTAATTCCCCAGCAGGATGCCTGCAATGGCCAGAGCGGTAACTATTAATAAGAGTTGCCAGTCCATTCCTTTATCGTGAATATTGCCGGCAAACCCGATGAGGGAGTTCAGGGCGATCACCAGCAGGGAGGTGCCAACGGATTCTTTCATGGGCAGGTGCAGCACGAGCACCAGTGCCGGGATCAGCAGGAAGCCGCCGCCGGCCCCCAGCAGGCCGGTTACCAGCCCGATGCCTGTGCTGAACAGGGCTATTTTCCCAAAACTGACCTTTCCCCCGGCAATTCCGGGTGATTCATGAACAGTATTTTTCCGCATCATAAATACCGCGGAGATCAGCATTAATAAAGCGAACAATATCATCGTGAGCCAGCTTTCCGTAATTATAAACCCATGTACCGTGGCGATCTGCTCAGGTATGGCGGGCACCAGCCATTTGCGGGTAAGGAAAACGGCGGATACGGACGTGGTTGCAAAGAGCAATGCTGTCCGGATGTTTACCGTTCCATGTTTGTATTGCTGCGCGGCGCCCACGAGGCTGGTAGAACCGACTATGAATAATGAATAGGAAGTAGCGGTTACAGGAGAAACGCCGAACAGGTAAACCATGACGGGCATGGTGAGGATGGAGCCGCCGCCGCCGATCAGGCCCAGCGATACCCCGATCAATAAAGCCGCAATATATCCCAGCAGGTCCATAATATGCATTTTTATACAAAGGTGGGGGGCAGGCCGTGAATTGTCAGTGATAATAGTCACCCAGCATTTCCGATCCTAAGTACCGGGAATATGACGATGGTCACTGGAATTCTAAAAAAATATGTTTACAGGGAACGGGGTGCGGCCTGCTAGTGCATGCCCGTTTCGAAAGATGCCGGCTTGAGCGGAACCGTTGTAAAATCGTAATTTTAACGCCATGCAGGAACACTATTCTCTCCGGCAATTATTTCCCGGGCTCGAAGAAGAACTTTATGAAGAAATGTCGCTGCACGGAGATATCCGTGAAATGCCCGCAGGAGCCGTCATGCTGCGTAAAGGGCAACCCATCAGGTCTACGATGCTGATATTGGACGGGATCGTAAAGCTTTACCAGGAGGACGAGCAAGGCAACGAGTTTTTCATGTATGATATTGAGCCCGGAGAAGCCTGTGCCGTATCGATGGTATGCACCTACCGCCAGGAGAACAGCCAGGTATTGGCCAAAGCATTGACCGACGTAACGGTGCTGACCATCCCGCTTCAATACATGGATGAATGGCTGGGTAAATACAAAAGCTGGCATTATTTCGTGATAAGGACCTGGCGGGCCCGTTATGAAGAACTGCTTAACACGATCAATGAGATCGCGTTCAGGAATATGGATGAAAGACTGGAATTTTATATCAAGGGGCAGGTAAAGAAATTAGGGCGGCATATAAAGCTTACCCACCAGGAGATTGCCACTGATCTTAATTCATCCCGGGAAGTGATCAGCCGGCTGATGAAAAAGATGGAAAGGAACGGCTGGGTGATTATCCACCGCAATTCTTTCGAATGGATAAAGCCCTGAAACTTTTTTCTGCTGAGTGACCAAGATCACTGTTAATGATCAGTACAAGGCGCATCTTTGGGCCAACAGAAAAAATCAAACACTATGTATTTTGAGCACATTTATGATAAAAGCCTGGCGCAGGGCAGTTATTTTATCGGGTGTCAAAAAGCGGGCGTGGCCGCGGTGATCGACCCTAAAAGGGATGTGGACACCTACCTGGAGATTGCGCAACAGCAGAAAATGCAGATTACCCACATCCTGGAAACACATATCCATGCAGACTTTCTTTCAGGTTCCCGGGAGCTGGCAGCCCTTACAGGGGCCAAAATGTACCTTTCTGACGAAGGCGGGCCGGATTGGCAATACGAATTCGATCACATCGGCCTCAGGGACGGCGACCGGGTTCAGCTGGGCAACCTCGAGCTGGCGGTATTACATACGCCGGGCCATACGCCGGAAAGCATCAGCTTTTTGCTGACGGACAAGCCGGCCGCAGACGCTCCCGTGATGTTCTTTACAGGCGACTTCGTTTTCGTAGGTGATATCGGCAGGCCCGATCTGCTGGAGAAAGCGGCGGGCATCAAAGGCACGCAGGAAGCCGGCGCCCGCCAGTTATTTGTTTCCCTGAAGAAATTCAGCGCCCTGCCGGCGCATATACAGGTTTGGCCGGGC
>CBFHAF010000178.1:0-7985 GCA_965653435.1 uncultured Chitinophaga sp. | reverse complement strand
GATTTTAGAAAAAGATGGCGAAAAGTCCCAAAAGGGTGGCGGGAATTGTCTTTTTGGGGCTGCAAATTGCTGGTATCCAGAAGGTATTTTGCCTGGTTTTCCGGCTCCTTCAATAGCAAGGGCGATAATATTAGGTTTTCTTTGCCAGTGATAAACATTAGTTTTGTAAATCACCCTGCCAGGGAAGGGCCTGCCCTTCCTGCGCCGGGCGAACTGAACAAGAGATATAAAACAAAAAGTACAAAGGCATTCTATGTTAGACTTAAATGGAAAGAGCATCCTCATCACGGGGGGAACGGGGTCGTTTGGCAAAGCATTCACCCGGCAGGTATTTGAAAGGTGGCCGCAGGTAAAAAGGCTGGTCATCTTCTCCCGCGACGAGCAGAAGCAGTTTCAGATGGCGCAGGATTATCCCGAAGCTCAATATCCCCAGATCAGGTTCTTTATAGGCGATGTGCGGGATTACGAGCGGGTGGTAAAGGCGCTGAAAGGGATCGACTACGTGGTGCATGCCGCTGCTATGAAGCACGTGCCCATTGCCGAGTACAACCCAATGGAGTGTATCAAGACCAATATCATCGGCGCTGAAAATATCATTAACGCCTGCATGGAAACCAGTGTGGAAAGGGTGGTCGCCCTTTCGACGGACAAGGCGGCGGCTCCCATCAACCTCTACGGGGCTACCAAACTGGCTTCAGACAAGCTGTTCGTGGCAGCGAACAACATCAAAGGCGCGAATCCCATCCGTTTTTCCGTGGTGCGTTATGGGAATGTGATGGGGTCCAACGGCTCCGTGATCCCATTTTTCATGAAAAAACGCAAAGAGGGCGTGCTGCCCATCACAGACCCTACCATGACCCGTTTCAACATCACGCTGAAAGAAGGGGTGGATATGGTGCTGCATGCACTGGAACAGGCCTGGGGAGGAGAGATATTCGTGCCTAAAATACCTTCTTACAAGATCACCGATGTGGCAACGGCCATCGGCCCCGAATGCGAGCAAAAAATAGTGGGCATCCGGCCCGGTGAAAAGATCCACGAGGAAATGATCACCAGCTCCGACTCCTTCTCCACTTACGACCTGGGAAAATACTATGTAATTTTACCATTGAGCACGGATTTCAGACTGAAGGAATTTATTGAAAAGTTCAAAGCCTTGCCCGTTCCGCAGGGCTTCCGGTACAATTCCGGGGAAAATGCGGAATGGGTGAACGTTGAAGAGATCCGGAGGCTGATCAAAGAACATGTGGATACCAGTTTTACTATCTAACCATGAACGATATTATGCGCATCATACCGTACGGTAAACAGGAAATTGATTCAAAAGACATAGCCGCAGTTGTGGATGCGCTCCAGTCGGACTTCCTGACGCAGGGCCCCCGCATCCTTGAATTTGAAAAAGCATTCGCGCAATACGCAGGTGCGCGTTATGCGGTGGCCGTTTCCAACGGTACGGCGGCGCTTCACCTTTCGGCGCTGGCGCTGAATGTGGATGAACATTCGAATGTGATCACAACGCCCATCACCTTCGCAGCTTCCGCCAACTGCATCCGCTATTGCGGCGGAAAAGTGACGTTTGCGGACATCGATCCCGTTACTGCCACGCTGGACCCCGCCAAGGTGCGGGCATTGCTGGAAGCCGCTCCCAGGGGCACTTATACCGGCATTATTCCTGTAGATTATGCAGGGCTGCCGGTGGACCTCGAAGCATTCAGGCAACTGGCGGACGAGTTCGGCCTGTGGATCATTGAAGATGCCTGCCATGCTCCCGGCGGGTATTTCGTGGACAGCAAAGGGGAAAAGCAGCTGTGCGGCAACGGAAAATTTGCGGAGCTGGCCATTTTTTCCTTCCACCCCGTAAAACACATCGCCTGCGGCGAAGGCGGTATGATCACGACCAACGATGCCGCCCTGTATGAGCGCCTGCTGCTGCTGCGTACGCACGGCATCACGAAAGACCCGCAGAAGATGCATGAAAACCATGGCGGCTGGTATTATGAAATGCAGGAGCTTGGATTCAATTACCGGCTGACGGACTTCCAGGCCGCCCTGGGCCTTACCCAGCTGGGAAAGGCAGACAAAGGCCTGGCGCGCCGCCGCGAGATAGCACGTTATTATTCAGCTAAGTTTGCCGGCACCAAAGTGGATACCAGTGTGGCGGATAACGGCGAAGGCCATGCCTACCACCTGTATGTGATCAAGGTAAAGAACAGGAAACAATTGTACGACAAGCTGCGGGAACATCATATTTATGCACAGGTGCATTATATCCCTGTGCACACCCTGCCTTACTACCAGGGCATGGGTTACGCCAAAGGGCAATACCCGCTGGCCGAAGCTTTCTACGAAGAATGTCTCAGCCTTCCGATGTACCCCGGGCTTTCACAGGAAGAACAGGATTTTGTCATCAAAACCGTGTTGCAACATGCCTGATCAGACGGAACATTTCCAAAAAAAAGCTTTCCAGGAATATGAAGCGGATCAATGGTTCCTGCGTAATAAATCTCACCTGGACAACTACCGCGCGGAAGACGATATCGTGATCAGCACGATCCGGAATTACCGCATCAGGCCGCAGAACATACTGGAGATCGGCTCTTCGGCCGGTTACCGGCTCGACGGGATCAAAAAACTGTATCCTGAAACGAACGTATTCGGCATCGATCCTTCGCAACAGGCAGTGGATTACGGTACCGGCGCTTACCCGCACGTACATTTGTCCGCCGGCACGGCAGACCAGATGGGGATGTATGCGGACGGGCAGTTCGACCTGGTGGTGGTAGGCTTCGTGTTCTATGTGATAGACCGCCCGCTGCTGCTGAAAGTGATCGCGGAAATAGACAGGGTACTGGCCGATAAGGGCCTGCTGATCATCGTGGATTTTTTCTCTGAAAAGACCATCAAGAACAATTACCAGCATATCACCCAATTCCAGGCATACAGCTACAAGCAGAACTACGACAGGATATTTACCGAAACAGAGCTGTACCAGCTGGTGTTCAAAGGCTCGTTCGACCATAGTACCAGGGAGCTGGATTCCAGCGACGACTATTACAACAAATGCAGTGTGAGCCTCTTGAAGAAAGATATTTATGCAGCCTACAAATAAGATCATACTGGGCACCGTGCAGTTCGGCATACCTTACGGCATCAACAACAGCCAGGGTATGCCCGCTATGCAGCAGGTGTTCGACATGCTGGATTTTGCAGCGAACAACGGTATTTCCATGCTGGACACCGCTGAGGCATATGGCGAAGCAGAAGCAGTGATTGCGGCGTATCACCGGCAAACGGACAAACGCTTCAGCATCATTTCGAAGTTCAAAGGCGGCCTGCATGCCGACCTTGAAGCATATACCCGGCAGAAAACGGCCCTTCTGGGCGTGGAGCAGCTCTATTCCTACATGTTCCACAGCTACGGGGATTATGAAAGCAATGCTGCGCTGGTGGAGGAGCTGAAGGATCTGAAAGAAAAAGGGCTGATCGAAAAGATCGGTATTTCGATCTATACCAACGAAGAGCTGGCCGCGGTGACTGCCGATGAAACGATAGAGCTGATCCAGCTGCCGTTCAACCTGCTGGACAACAACTCCCAGCGCGGGCCTTTGCTGGAGAAGGCGAAAGACGCGGGAAAAGAGATCCATGTGCGTTCCGTTTTCCTGCAGGGGCTGTTCTTTAAAGATGTGGCGTCGTTTCCCGGTGGGCTGGCTCCACTGGCGCCTTACGTTGAAAAGCTGCAGCGCCTGGCCGCGGTCCACGAAACGCCGCTGAACCAGCTGGCACTGAATTATGCACTGGCCCAGCCTTACATCGATAAAATACTGATAGGCGTGGATTCCATCGAACAATTGAGGGAAAACCTGCATGCCATCTGGCCGGCCACACCGGCCTACCGGCATCTGTTCGGGCAGGTGAACGAAATACATGTCGAGGAAACAACATTATTAAACCCGGCAAACTGGTAATATGCAGGTAGTGGCGGTAACACAGGCAAGAATAGGTTCTTCCCGGCTGCCGGGAAAGATACTCCGTGAAGTGAACGGCCAGAGCCTGCTGGAAATACACCTGCAAAGGATCGCCGCGGCAACCACGATCGATAAGCTGATAGTGGCCACCACACTGGAGCCCGGCATAGAACCTGCTCTCCGCATTATGGAAAAGCTTGGGACCGCATATTTCCAGGGCAGTACAAACGATGTGCTGGACAGGTTTTACCAGGCGGTGAAAAATATACGGCCCGGTTATGTGATCCGCCTCACGGCAGACTGCCCGCTTATAGACCCGCGGCTGATCGATAAAGTGGTGCAATATACCCTGGCGAATGAGCTGGACTATTGCAGCAACACGCTGGAAGAAAATTACCCTGACGGACAGGATATAGAAGTGTTCCGTTTCGCGGCGCTGGAAACCGCCTGGAAAGAAGCAACGCTCCCATCTGACAGGGAACACGTAACACCCTTTATCCGGAAGCATTCCGGTTTTATGGGCGGCAAGCTTTTTAAAGCGGCTAATTTTAATGAAGGCGTGCAGCTCGGCGGCCTGCGCATGACGGTGGACGAGGAGCGCGACCTGGATGTGATCACGCAGCTGATCGCAAAGCTAGGAACAGGCGCTACGATGGAAGCTTACGCGGAGCTGCTGCAAACAAGCCCGGAAATACAGGCATTGAACAGCGGTATCAAAAGAAATGAAGGATATCAAAAATCTTTAAATAATGATCAATAATTTCAGGAAGTCTGATGAGTTCAGGGCCAGGATACACGACCTGATCCCGGGCGGAGCGCACACATATTCAAAAGGAGACGACCAGTTTCCAGTGCTGTCTCCCGCGGCCATCAGCCATGGCAAAGGCTCGCAGGTGTGGGATATAGACGGTAATCAATACCTGGATTGCTCCATGGGCCTTACTTCCGTGATCCTAGGCCATGCTTACGAGCCCGTAGTGGAACGTGTGAAGCTGGAGCTGGAGAAAGGCGTCAATTTTCAGCGCCCGGCTTACATCGAAATGGAAATGGCGGAGCGTTTCCTCAAAAATATACCGGGGCACGACATGATCAAGTTCGCGAAGAACGGCTCTACAGCTACCTCCGCGGCCACCAAGCTGGCACGTGCCTACACTGGCAGGAAGCTGATCGCGTTCCCGGGAGATCATCCTTTCTATTCCTACGACGACTGGTTCATCGGCAAAACCGTTTGCAACAAAGGCATACCAGACGAGATCTCCGCATTGTCCGTAACGTATAAGTCCGACGACCTGGAATCCCTCCGGGAACTGTTCAATAAATACCCCGGGCAGATCGCCTGCGTGATCTCTGAGCCGGAAAAGAATTTCGGCCTGCCGGAAGGATATCTTGCCAAAGCCATCGAGCTGACGCACCAGAACGGCGCGCTGTATATCATCGATGAAATGATCACCGGGTACAAGACGGCTTTTCCCGGCTCACTCACCAAGTATAATGTGAAGCCCGATATGGCCACCTGGGGCAAGGGCATTGCCAACGGGTTTTCGTTCTGCGCGCTCACCGGCACCAGGGAGATCATGGAGCTGGGAGGCATCCGCGAAACGGGAAAAGAAAAAGTGTTCCTCGTATCCACCACGCACGGCGGCGAAACGCATAACATCGGCGCGGCCATCGCCACCATCGATGTATTCGAACAAAATGACGTGATAGGCCATAACCACGCCATTGGCGACGGCCTGATCGCACAATGCAACGGCGCGCTGAAAAGTGCGGGCCTGGAAGACCACATCACCGTTGCTCCCTGCAACTGGATGCCGGTGTTCATTTTCAGGAATAAAGCGAAAGAAATATGCAGCGGCATGCGCACCCTGGCCATGCAGGAAATGATCAGGAAAGGCGTGTTGTTCCAGGGCGCTTTTGTGCCTTGTTTTTCTCATACGCAGGAAGATGTGGCGCATTTTGCGGAGGCATTTGAGCATACGCTGAAAGTATATGCAAAAGCATTGGAAGACGGCTACCAGCAGCACCTTCAGGGGGAACCTGCCAAGCCCGTATTCAGAAAATACCTGTAATGGAGGAGAGAACGAAGATATTATTCCGTTGTGACGGCGGGCCCCGGATAGGCCTGGGGCATGTGATCAGGAGCTGTGCATTGGCCATGATGCTCAGGGAAGAGTTTGAATGCCGTTTTTTCATCCGCAATCCGTCGCCGGCGCTCAGCCGTTATGTTGAAGAGGCTGGTTTCGCGCTCACGCCGCTCCCTGAAGCTGGTGCAGAGCTGGAAGCCGCGGCCTGGGCGGAACAGCTGGAAGGAAATGAAATACTGGTGCTGGACGGTTATGCATTCAACACGCGTTACCAGCAGCTGCTGAAGACGAAAGGCAATAAGATCGTTTGCATCGATGATATCCATGCTTACCATTTCGTGGCCGATGCGGTGATCAATCACGCAGGCGGCCTCAGCGTGCAGGATTATTCCCTGGCGCCGCTTACCCGGGCGTACCTGGGCACGGCCTATGCGCTGCTGAGGCCGGCCTTTCTCCAACAGGGCACGGCGGAAGGCCGTGAAGAAGCGATACTCGTGTCTATGGGCGGGGCGGACCCGAAGAACGACACGCTGGCCGTGCTGGAAGTGCTCAGGCAGAAAGGCGTCCGCAAAAAATGTTATGTGGTTACCGGCAGCGCCTACCTTCACCGGGAGGCGCTGGAAACATACATCCGCCTGCACGGGCTTGATGTTGAACTGTTGCAGGACCTGGACGAACAGGCCATGGCCGCGCTGATGCGAAAATGCAAATGGGCCGTTTGCCCGCCCAGCACTGTTTCATATGAATACCTGTCTGTTCACGGGGAATTGTACCTGCGGATGATCGCGGACAACCAGAAAGATATTTACCGCTTCTTCACCAGCGAAAACCTTGCTTTCCCGCTCGATGATATTTTTGTGGGGGATGCTGAAAAACTGGCCGGATCGGCTGCCCGGCAGGTTCATTTTTTTGACCGGCAATCGCCGCAGCGCCTGCTGAAGATCTTCCGACAGCTGGACCTTGAACGCAGGCTCAGCATCCGCCGGGTGACCGCGGCAGACAGTGAGCGGATATTCGAATGGGCTAATGAATCCGCTGTCAGGCAGCATTCCCTGAACCAGGCGGAGATAAAGGCGGAAGAGCACCAGGCATGGTTCAGCCGTAAGATCGTTGCGCCTGATGCGCACATGTACATCCTGGAGCTGGAAGGTAGGCCGGTGGGCCAGATCCGGTTCGATATCGATATCATGCGTTCGCAGGCTGCCATAGGATACTCAGTAGATGCGGCTTTCCGCGGAAAGGGGCTTGGTACGGCGGTAACGAGGCTCGGTATTTTTGCTTTGCGCGCCGCCCGCCCGGACCTTACGGAAATAAAGGCCGTGGTGAAAGCCACGAACGTTCCCTCGCAGCAGGTGTTCGGGCAGCTTAACTTTTTAAAACACGAAGAAACCATCCAGGGCCAGCCCTGTTATGTGTATCTTTTAAAATTCAATACATAATCATGAAACCCACGGAATTCAGGATAGGTCCGCATATGGTAGGCCCGCAACACCGCCCCTTCCTCATCGCGGAAATGAGCGGCAATCACAACCAGTCGCTGGAGAGGGCGCTGGCCATCGTGGACGCCGCCGCCGATGCCGGCGCGCATGCCATCAAGCTGCAGACCTACACGGCAGATACGATGACCATCAAGGGGGCATATACCATCAAAGACGAAAATTCCCTCTGGAACAACCAGGAGCTATACGATCTGTATAAAATGGCCTACACGCCCTGGGAATGGCACCAGGCTATCTTCGACCATGCGAAGAAACGCGGCATCCTGGCATTCAGCTCCCCCTTCGACGAAACGGCGGTAGATTTCCTGGAATCACTGAACGTGCCTTGTTACAAGATCGCGTCTTTCGAAAATACATTCTGGCCGTTGCTGAAAAAAGTGGCCGCCACGGGTAAACCCGTGATCATGTCTACCGGTGTAAGCTCGCTGGCCGACATC
>CBFHAF010000177.1:0-7992 GCA_965653435.1 uncultured Chitinophaga sp. | reverse complement strand
GGTCAAATTGCGATAGATCAGCCATGATAAATCAGTACTTTGCTTAATTCGGCGCAAAGGTAACGGTAAAAATTGGTTCCCCCAGCGGGTAAACCTGACGAATATCAGCCGTTTGTCATGGTTTTTTTGGCTACCTTTGCTGACGATTAATCTGGTAAGGATGAAGAAAACAAGTATTATTCTACTGATTGTTATAGCGGTATGCGTTGCCGGTATGGTAATGATGGTGGGGGATTTCAGCACATATGAAACCTTTGCCACCGCACGCAAGAAGGAAGGGAAGGAGATCCACGTGATCGGCGCGCTGGATAAAGCCAAAGGCATGGTGTACGACCCGGTGGTGAATGCCGATTTTTTCAGCTTCCATATGAAAGACAAAAGCGGGGACGTGGTGAAAGTGGTGTTCAACGGAACCAGGCCCACGGACTTCGAAAAATCCACGGAACTGGTGCTCACGGGTAAGATGGTCGGGAATGAATTCCACTGCAGTAAAATACTCATGAAATGCCCTTCCAAATATAAAGATGAGCAAACGGCCTACAGTGCCTCCAAAGACATTTAAACTGTAACTGTATATCGTCTGCCTTTGCCTGCTATACCCGGCTGCGGCGGGATTTAATAACGTTTTACGGATCATACAATTGGAACAAATCAAATATGCAGGGGAGCATTTACTTCCCGGACAATTGGGGCATTTCTTTACCATTCTTGCATTTGTGGCTTCAATTGTGGCTACCGTTGCATATTTCTGCAGCGTTCAGCAAAAAGATGAGCTGAAAAAGGCTTCCTGGCTGAAAATGGGCCGCTGGGCGTTTATCATCCAGGCCTTCTCTGTTTTCGCCGTCTTTGCCATTCTCTATTACATTATTTCAAATCACTATTTCGAATACAAATACGCCTGGCAGCACTCCAGCCGCGACCTCGAAGTGCAGTACCTGCTCAGCTGCTTCTGGGAAGGGCAGGAGGGCAGCTTCCTGCTCTGGAGCGTATGGCACAGCGTATTGGGGCTTATCCTGATCAGGACCTCCAAAAAATGGGAAGGCCCGGTGATGGCTGTGCTGGCCTTCGCACAGATCGGCCTGGGCTCCATGCTGCTTGGCATATACCTCGATCTGCCCTGGTTCGAATACAAAGTGGGCAGCAACCCCTTCATCCTCATGCGCCAGGATGCGCCGGAATCCCCGATCTTCCTGAACGCCAACTATCTGCAGTTCAAGCAGTTCGTGGACGGCAACGGGCTGAACGTATTGCTGAAGAACTACTGGATGGTGATCCACCCGCCGGTACTGTTCCTGGGCTTCGCTTCCGTGCTCGTTCCTTTTGCATACGCCGTAGGCGCCCTGTGGACGCGCGATTACGGCAACTGGGTGAAGCCTGCTTTACCCTGGGCGCTGTTTGCCACCGTGGTATTGGGTACCGGTATTATGATGGGCGCCGCCTGGGCTTACGAATCGCTTACTTTCGGCGGTTACTGGGCATGGGACCCCGTGGAGAATGCCTCCCTGGTGCCCTGGCTCACGCTGGTGGCCGGTTTCCACACGATGCTGGCGTACCGCAGCTCCGGTCACGCACTCCGTTCTACTTTTTTCTTTTTCATTATATCCTTCGTATTTATCCTGTATTCCACCTTCCTTACCAGGAGCGGCATACTGGGGCAAACTTCCGTGCACTCGTTCACAGACCTGGGCATGAGCGGCCAGCTGCTCATTTTCATGGGCATCTTCACCATCCCGGCTTTCGTGATGCTGATCGTGCGGAATAAAGACATACCGAAGATCAAAAAAGAGGAAAGCACCTACAGCCGCGAATTCTGGCTGTTCGTAGGAGCGCTCATCCTGATGGTATCAGCCATCCAGATCACATTCACAACTTCCATCCCTGTGTGGAACAAGCTGCTGGACCTGTTTGGCCTGAAGAAGCTCTTTAAACTGCAGGACTTCGCACCGCCCACCGATCCCATCTTCCACTACAACCAGATACAGATCTGGCTGGCCGCCATCGTAGGGGGGCTTACCGCGATCGTCCAGTATTTTAAATACAAAGACACGCCGCGGGGAACCGTCTGGAAAAAACTGGCCTGGCCCACCCTTATTGCAGCAGGCATCACCGTGCTGATCGGCTGGCTGGGGCGTATCAACTATAACGAATTCGGCCCCGGCTTCCTGGTGGCCATTTACCTGATGCTGTTCGCCAGCGTTTACGCGATCGTGGCCAATTTCGGGTATATCATCACCGTGCTGAAAGGCAAAGCAAAAGCAGCCGGCGCTTCCGTGGCGCATATCGGTTTCGGGCTGGTGCTGCTCGGCATCCTGATCTCCTCTTCCAAGAAAGAAGTGCTGAGCGTGGATAAGATGAACATGCTGGCAGGGTATTTCACCAAAGAAAGCGGCCAGAAAAGCCAGGAGAACACCCTGCTGCCCAAAGGCCTGCCCGTGCAGATGGGCCCGTATTTCGTGACGTACAGGGGCGATTCCATAGGAACGGCGGATAAGGATAAGACCTTCTTCATCGTGGACTATGAGAAGAAACCGAGCCTGGAAGCCGAGCCTACAGAGCGTTTCACCCTCTACCCGGATGCATATCTGAACGTGAAAGGGCAGGAAGGGCAATTGTCTCCCAACCCGGATTCCAAACACTACCTCACCCGCGACATCTTCACTTATGTGACCCTGGCGCCCATCAAAGGCGCGGTGACCGACACGCTGCCGTATGAGAAGCATACTATCGCGCAGGGAGATACCATCTTTTTCTCCAAAGGGTTCATGGTGCTCACCGGCCTCAAAACCGGCCCCCAGCAAAAGAATTATAAGCCTGAGCCGGGGGACATTGCCGTGGGTGCGGACATCTACGTGCATACCCGCGAGAACGGCGATTTTAACCTGAGACCCGTTTATTTCATCCGCGACAGCAGCTTCCAGGGCAATGTGCCCGACACGCTTGCTCCGCTGAGCCTGGCAGTGCGTTTTACGAAGATCCTGCCGAACGACAATAAAGTAGAGCTGGAAGTAAAAGAAACCCGCGAACCGATGGATTTCATTGTGCTGAAGGCGCTGGTATTCCCGTATATCAACGTGTTGTGGATCGGCATCATCGTCATGATCATCGGCTTTGTGATCAGCATCCGCCAGCGGATGAAGGGTGCTAATAAATAATTGTTTTACAGCATTATAATAAAAGGGCGGCTGAAGAAGGCCGCCCTTTTTGTTATATTGCATCAAAACCCTACACCCTATGCGCCGGATCGTAAAAACCACTCTTATCATCATATCATTGCTGGCCGTCGTTTATTTCCTCGGCCCCAAACCTGCGCCGCCGGTGCTGGGCGGAGCATTGCCCGGTGTGCCGGATCAAACGGAGCGGCTGGAGACGTATATTGACCAAAAAGAGGCCCGGTATCGCCTCCGGCCGGGAAACGAGGCCCGTATTGTATGGGCGGGAGCGGAAGGACAGAAAACGCCTTACAGCGTCGTTTACCTGCATGGTTTCTCCGCCAGCGAAAAGGAAGGCGATCCCGTTCACCGTGATTTTGCGGCGCGAAACGGATATAACCTCTATCTCTCCCGTTTGGACCAGCATGGGATAGACACTTCCGAAGCGCTTGAAAAAATGACCGCGCAGGGCCTCTGGGAAGACGCCAAGGAAGCCCTTGCCATCGGCAAACAGCTGGGCAACAAAGTGATACTGATGGGCACTTCCACCGGCGGCACCCTCGCGCTGCTGCTGGCCGCGCAATATCCAAACGATGTGGCGGCCGTGATCAATATGAGCCCGAACATCGCCATCAACGAAAAGATGATCGGCATGCTGGATGAACCCTGGGGGTTGATGGTGGCGCGTCTGGTGAAAGGAGGGAAGTATAACGAATACAAGCCGGAGAACCCCGAAAAAGCCAAATACTGGTATACCAAATACAGGCTGGAAGCCGTTGTGGAACTTGAAAACCTGGTGGAGCATACCATGAAGCCTGAAACGTTCGCCCGCATTCATCAGCCGGTACTGAACCTGTACTATTATAAGAACGAAACCGAGCAGGACCAGACCGTGAAAGTGTCCGCCATCCTGGACATGCATAAGGAACTCGGTACGCCGGACAGCCTGAAGCGCGCCGTGGCGATCCCGAAAGCCGGGACCCATGTGATCGGCTCCAGCATTACCTCGGGAGATGTGCCCGGCGTGGAAGCCGCCATCAGTGGGTGGTGGCAGGAAGTAAGCAGGAATCGGAAGTAATTCGTATCTTGGGAAGGATCAGGGTTTATCATTAATCGTCATTGACCGTGTTTCGCATTTCGATTTTCATTTTCATATGCATCCTGTGCCTGGCAGGCGGGGCTGCTGCCCAGCAGCGTACCGCTACGGATACCGTGGCCGTGAGAGCTGTGCTGTATGGCAATGACACGATCCCCTCCATTACCCTTTCCATTTTCGACGTAACGGATAAGCTGCCCAAACGCCTGCGCAAACAGCGCGAACGCTGGACAAGGCTGCGTAACGCCGTATACGTCACATACCCTTACGCCGTATCCGCCGGCCGCATCCTCAAAGACGTGAACCGCGATCTCAGGACCTTTACCTCCAAAAAACAACGCAAGGAATACCTGGCTTCCAAGGAAAAACTGCTCAAAGCCGAGTTCGGCGACAAGCTGGAGAACCTCTCCGTTTACCAGGGTAAAGTGCTCATGAAGCTCATCCACCGCGAAACAGGAGAGAACTGCTACGACATCGTTAAAGAGCTGAAAGGCGGCTTCAGCGCACGTATGTACCAAACGGTAGCCTTCTTCTTCGGCGGCAATCTCAAAAGCGAGTTCAATACTCAGGACGATAAAGATATCGAGCTGATCGTGCAGGAGATACAGCTATACAACCGCTACAACTAAGGGCCCCCCTTTTTTCGCAGCTGCGCCCTCCTTCTCCCGATTTGGAACATCTCCCCATATACCCGACCTTTGCTCGGCAAAAATCATAGGAACATGAAACTGGATATACTGGCAATAGCCGCACACCCGGACGATGTGGAATTGTCCTGCGCGGGAACACTGATGGTACATGCAAAACAGGGCCTTAAAACCGGCATTATAGACCTTACCCGCGGTGAGCTGGGTACGCGAGGCACGCCCGAAGGCCGCATCCTTGAAGCGCAGGAGGCCTGCAGGGTAATGGGCGTTGATGTGAGGGAGAACCTTGGCCTGGCAGACGGATTTTTTCAAAATACCCGCGAAGACCAGCTGAAAGTAGTGGCCGCCATCCGCAAATACAGGCCGGATATTGTGCTGGCCAATGCGATAGACGACCGGCACCCCGATCATGGCAGGGCCGCGCAGCTGATCAAAGACAGCGCGTTCCTGGCTGGCCTGCGCAAAGTGGAGACCATCGGCGAGGATGGCAAGCCCCAGGCGGCATGGAGGCCCAAACAGGTGTATCATTTCATCCAGGACCGTTATTTTAAGCCTGATTTCGTGGTGGATATCAGCGAAGTGATAGAGCAGAAGCTGGAGGCGATCAGGTGCTTTAAGACCCAGTTCCTGGCTGAAAAGGACCATGAGCCCCAGACCTATATTTCTTCCCCCGAGTTTTTTGAGAGCGTCGTGTACCGTGCGAAAATGTTCGGCAAAATGGTAGGCGTTGGATATGCGGAAGGATTTACTTCCGCGAAGATGCTGGGGGTTAAAAGTATGATGGATTTTATTAATGAGACTACCTGATCGTCCGGGAAAACATATAAAGCCGCCCGGGAAATTCCTGGACGGCTTTTTTAATGGTTGATGATGGCTAGTGTAAGGCCTTAGCTGCTGCAAGCAACAATTCCCCGTCTATCCGCTGCCTGAAATCAGGATTGACATAGGAAAACAGGATGGTACCCTTCGCATCGAGCAGAAATACGGAGGGTACGGGCAACATTTCCTGGTTTACCCCGCCTGAGGCTTCCTTGATGACGCCCATATAATTGGCCGGCGCCCGGTAAGCAATGCCCATTGCCCGGATCAGTTCGCCACGGCTGTCTGAGTACAATCTATAACCGGCCTTTACCTTTGTTTCAGTGCCGCGCAGGTTTTCCGGTTTATCGGGGCTTACAGCCACCACCTGGTAACCCAGCGCCACCAGGTCTTTTTCGATCATCGCCAGTTCAGACAAGTGTTTGTTGCAATAAGGGCACCAGCCGCCGCGGTAAAATACGAGCACGGTTTTTTTGTTGCCCGTTGCACGCCGGATGTCCTGCTGTTCCTCGCCTGGACTGGAAACAGTGGCGGAAGGAAGCATGTTGCCGATGAGCAGCGGGCGCACGCCCTCCGGTTTCGCGGGCAGCGGCATCTGCTGGGCCCTTGCGCCGGTAAATACGGCCATACTGCAAAACAATAGGCCGGTCAGTATTTTCATCATCCTGGTTAATTATTTACAAGTGTTATTTTAATCACGTCTTTTACGGCTGGCACCGGATACTTTTCCATGCCTACTTCCCGGATGTTTTGGCTTTCAGGCATTTGCGGGGCGCCGCCGAACGGCCCCTGGCTGTTGCCGGCGCCGGGGAACTGGCTTACGGCAGTACCATTGTCCAGCAGTTTTACCATTCCGGTTTGATCGCCCTTCGCATTAGCCATCACGCCCTCGTCGCCGAATGAATAAAACCAGTCGTTGGAGTACCCGAACATAGTGGCGAATGTAATTTTGTCGCCCTCGTTATACTGTATCTTTTGTTCGATGCTGCCGCCGGCCATGTTGCCCATCATAGGCAACAGCACGGTGGTTTGGGCGGCTGCGGCCACATATACATGCCTGACGCCGGGCTGTTTCATCAGGAATTTTTCCAGAACGGAAGCGTCGCCTTTCTGCGCTAGCTCTGCCAAACCCTGCCCGCGGTCTTTTTCGCCGGTCATGTATAAGGGGTTCTGGCCGTTGTATACAACGATCAGCACGGGAGAAAGCGGCGTGAACACGCGCGTATTGGCGGCCAGGTAAGCTGAAAGCATCGTGTTATCTCCTGATTCGGCAAGCGGTGTAAGGCCGTTGGCGGTAGGTTTAGCGGCTTCATAGACCGGAGCGGCAGCCAGCAGCTTCCCGCCGAGGACATTGGAAATGCTCCATACGCCCGGGCTGAACGGCGTTTCATTCAAAGTGCCGCCTGAGGTGTTGCGGATGGTGAAGGTGAACTCTGAATTGCCTTCATACTTCAGCGTACCCTTCATAAGCTGCGAGGCAGGCAAATAGGCATTCCCTTGCGCATCTTTGGAGCCTACTTCAGTAACCGGGGCGGCGGCTGCCTCGCCGGGATGGGTTACGTTCATGCCCGGGGGCTGGTTCAGGCGGGTGCCATTGTCCCAGAGCTTTATCTGGCCGGAAACATCGCCTTCAAGAGGTTTGCCGGAGGCATCGAACAAAGCGATACCGGGGTTCGCGGGAGCGAAGAACAGGTCGTTAGACCAGCCGTACATGGTGGCAAAGCTCAAAGCCTGCCCTTTGCCGGCGGAAAAGCGGATGCTCACTTCCTGGCCGGGAAATATCACCGGCGGAACGCCGCCCGTGCCGGCGCCTTTAAATGTTCCGGATTGAGAGAGGTTCCGGGCCATCAGTACGTTTTCAACCTTTACATACCGGCCTTTTTCAGGCATCATATCGTCGTCCTTGCAGGCATTAAGAAGAAATGCAAGCCCGGCTGCGCCGAGGATCATTTTTTGTCTGATCATAACAAAGGGTTTAGTCGTTTACAATTGTCGAAATTCAACAAGGCAAAACAACGAACACCGTATCCCAAAATGATCCCGGAATTATAACAAAAGTATCACAGCGTGCCGTTTGTAGCATATTTTCCCGACTTTCGGGCAGAACATGCGGGATATATGTATAAAGTACTGGTTGTAGAAGATGATCCTAATATCGTGGATCTTTTGCGGATACATCTTACGGACCTCGGCTGCGATGTGACAGCCGCGGGGAACGGTGCGGAAGCATTGCTCCTTGCGCAGGAACAGGCCTTTCATCTCATTGTTCTCGACATTATGC
>CBFHAF010000176.1:0-8031 GCA_965653435.1 uncultured Chitinophaga sp. | reverse complement strand
CCGAGCAGATCACGACGATAGTGAGCACTACTGCCAGCAGCAGGAAGGTGGACTGCATGGCGTCCGTCCACACCAGCGTTTTGATGCCGCCTCGGTAAGTATACACCAGCATCAGCGCGATCATGATGGAAACGGATAAAGCAAAGGGAACATGGTAATAATCGAACACGAACAGCTGCAGCACGCCGGCAACAAGGAACAGGCGCGCCGCCGCGCCTACCAGCCGGGAGAGAATAAAGAACACCGCGCCCGTTTTTTGCGTAATGGGCCCGAAACGCTGTTGCAGGTATGTATAAATGGAAGTAAGGTTCCGGTTATAATACAACGGCAGCAATACGGTGGCAATGATCACATAGCCCACCACGTAGCCCAGGATGGTTTGCAGGTATGAGAAAGAGCCGGTCTCCACTTTGCCCGGCACGGAAATGAACGTAACGCCCGATAAGGAATCGCTGATCATCCCGATGGCCACCAGGTACCATACGGAGTTCCTGTTGCCGGTGAAATAAGATTGTGCGTCGGCCTTCCGCGTGGTCAGGTAAGAGATAAGCAGTAGCAGGAAAAAGTAGCTGGCGATAAAAACGATAAATATCCCAGGCGACATGAACTGGTTCTGGTCAGGTGCCATGTACAGATTTTGACGTAAACGTTAGAATAAAAATAAAAATAGGGATTTCAGCCAAGAAAGCATAAAAAAAGGCAGCCTGCCGCTGCCCTGTTCACTGGATACAATATGCTGTCAAAGCGCCGCTGCAACGTCCCTGGCAAGGCCGAACGAAAGCGTCATGCCTGCGCCTCCGAGACCGTTGAGGATGGTAACTCCCTGCTCCGGCCGCAGTACGAGGTCTGTTTCTCCGTTGGTGAGTTTGGGATACACACCATGCCAGCGTTCCTGTATGGCAAAGGAAGGCGCGAGCAGGAACGTCTGTATATACTGAAGAATAAGCTGATTGATGTGTTCCTTATCAAACGGATCCACTTCACGGCCATATTCATGGCTGTCGCCCAGGGAAAGCTCTCCTGCCCCGTTTTGCGATACCAGCAGGTGGATGCCGTACCGCTGGTATTCGGGGAAGCTGGACTCGATCCTTTTGCGCAATGCAGGCAATGAAGGGCATTGTGAAAAAGAGGAATAGTGCAGCATGCTGAGACCGGTACTGAGCGCGGGCCCCAGCTTCCAGTTGCCGGGCTGGGCAATGGTGCGCATCATCTGCAATTTGCACCGGGTGATGGGCGCGGCATCGAACACGGAAGGGTAAAGGGTTTCGAAGTCCTGCCCGCTGCATACGAATACCTGTTCCACTTTCCATTTGCCTTGTTTTGTTTCAACGAAAGGCATGCTGATGCCGTTCACCGCAGTGTTGAAGTGAATGTCCACATCGTATTCCGATTGCAGGAAAGCCGCAATGGCGGCGCTAGCCATGCGGGGGTCCAGCATCATTTCCATCGGGCTCCAGAGTGCGGCTTTGAGGCCTTTGGGCTGGAAGGCGCTGCTTTTCCGAGCGGCTGCGGCCGGGGTGAGCACTTCGCAATGTGCGTTACCGGTACGCGCAAATTCTTCCATCACGCTCACTTCATCATCGTGGTATCCTAAATGAAGGGAGCCTGTTTCTTGACAGGAAAGGCCTGTTCTGCCGGCTATTTCTTTCCAAACACTCCGCCCGTATAAAGCGCGTTCATAGATGCTGCCCGCCTGCTGCCCGATGGTCCATACCAGCCCGAAATTGCGGTACGACGCGCCGGTGGCGCGGGGATTGCGTTCAAAAACAACTACTTTTTTCCCTTGGAGGGCAAGGTGGTAGGCCATGGCCAGCCCGACGATCCCGGCGCCTGCAACGGCGCAGTCTGCTTGTTGTTGCATGGAACAAATATAGCAGTATTTGTAAATAATTGTTTAGTTATTGTACACAAATAATATAAAGTTCATTTCCCGGGTACAAAAAAACCGGGCCAATGTGCCGGCAGTGATGGGGCTTTATGCAGGGTTACAATGAAGTAATTTCCCGGGATTGGGGCGCTCCATTCAATGCGGGAGATTGCTTCGTCGCTCCACGCACTTTAGCTCCGCTGCTCCCCGCAATGACGGGGAGTTCTCGTAATGGCGGCTTTTGTTTGCCGCGCACCACGTCCGTACTGAGTTTCAACTGCTTCTTACACTTTTTCAGAATCCAACGTTTACGCCTGCGGATATCACGGGGCGGTTCCTGTAAGGGGAGCGTTCGTCCTGCAATACATCATACAGTATCATGATCACGAAAGCGGAATTCCCCATGCCGATGGGCTGGGCATAACCGCCGCCGAGCAACAGGGCGGGCGCGCCGTAGCGGCTTTTTGTGGTTACGGGAGGATCGGGGGTATAATCCCTGAACTTTTCGCCGATGCTGTTATATTCCGGCTGGGCCTGGAGGAACAATTGAGGGATGGGGTAAAACCGGCCCCACAGCCCGCCGCCGAACATGTTGTAGTTATACCGCGCATAGATCTCCCCGTCATAGGCGTTCCTCAGCTTCTCCCAGGAAAGCTGCGCATTCAGCGCCACGCCGGCTGCGAACATCTGGGAAAAACGGTAACCGATGATGGGTGAGATGTTCACGAGCGTATAATCGCCGAAGCCCGCACCGAAGCTGCCGCCCACCATCAACCGGCTGCGGTCGAAGCCGCGGGCCGTATCGGTTTTATAGAACTGCGCAGATGCAGCCTGCGCGCAAATCGAAAGGATAACGGCTAAGTATATACGTTTCATGATCATATATTATTGCCAGCTAAATTATCTGATTTTTACCGGTCTGCCATACGCATTAACGTTTCTTTAATGGGTTATCTTACGGTATCAGTCAAATATTTTCCCGGTGTTCAGGATATTGTTCGGGTCAAACACCTGCTTGATCTGTTTCATCAGCTGCATCTGCTGCCGGCTGAAAATGATCTCCATGTAATCCTTCTGCACCAGGCCGATGCCGTGCTCGCCGGATATGGTGCCGCCCAGCCGTTTCACCAGCCCGAATATTTCGCGGATGCCGTCTTTCAGCGTACCGTTCCAGGCTTCTTCCGTGAGGTCGCCTTTGATGATATTCACGTGCAGGTTACCGTCGCCCGCATGCCCGTAACATACGGATTTAAACCCGTAACGCTGCCCGATGGCTTTCACGCCGTTGAGCAGCAATGGCAGCTCCGCACGCGGCACTACGGTGTCTTCTTCTTTGTAAATGGAATTGGATTTAACGGCTTCGGCAACCCTGCGGCGTAGCTTCCAGAGCTCTTCTTTTTGCTGGTGGCTGTCTGCGAACAGTATTTCCCCGCAGCCGAATTCCATTACTACCGCCGCGATGGCTTCCATTTCCTGGAACAGCATGTCCGGATGGTTGCCATCCACTTCAATGAGCAGGTGGGCCTGCACTTCGTCGTCTATTTTGACCATGCTGCTTTCCACGAACTGCGTTACCCACAGCAGCGCGTCCCTTTCCATGAATTCCAACGCAGAAGGCGTGTATCCTGCGCGGAAGATCGCGCTCACGGCTGCGCAGGCGTATTCAGCGGAGTTGAAGGGAACCAGCATCAGCAGGTCGTGCTTTGGCTGCGGGATGAGCCGCAGCACGATCTTGGTAACGACTCCCAGCGTGCCTTCGCTGCCTACCACCAGCTGGGTAAGATTATACCCGGTGGCGTTCTTCAGCACGTTGGCGCCCGTCCAGATCACATCGCCATTGGGCAGCACCAGCTCCAGGTTCAGCACATAATCCTTTACCACGCCGTATTTCACGGCCTTCGGGCCGCCGGAGTTTTCGGCTATGTTGCCGCCGATAAAGCAGGTGCCGCGGCTGCTGGGGTCCGGCGGGTAGAATAAACCTTTCTCCTTTACGGCCTCCTGCAATACCTGGGTGATCACACCGGGCTCGGTGGTCACCTGGAGGTTGCGTTCATCTATTTCAATGATCCTGTTCAGTCTGTCGGTAGACAGCAAAACGCCCCCATGCTGGGCCAGCGCTCCCCCGCTCAGGCCGGTGCCCCCGCCCCTCGGCGTTACGGGCAGCAGCGCTTCGTTGCAGAGCCGCATGATGCGGCTTACTTCTTCCGTGGTAGCGGGTTTCACCACTACTTCCGGCGGAAAGCGGAGATCCTCTGTTTCGTCGCGCGCGTATTTTTCCATGTTCTCTTCGTCCGTCAAAACATAGGCTTCCCCTACAATGCCCTTCAGGGCCTCTATGTGAGCGGGAGTTACTTTAGCGAATGTGCTCATGCAGCAAAAATAGTTATCAATTCGGAATAACTACATAGACAAACCCGGGCGGCCGGGCCGTTATTTTTAAAGGTGAGAAAAAGGCCTTCCCCGGCAAAATGACCGTGAACATTAGAAAGACGGGCAGAGCGTGTACCGCTTCGCATTGGAAAAGCTCCTGTTCGGGTACAGGCCAATATACAGCAGGCTCAGCTCATATGCGCCCTGGCGGCTGTTGGCCGCGGAGAGCGTGCTGGACGTTACGTCGTAGTTGAACATCAGCCTGAAATTGGCCACCTGGTAACCTACCAGGAATGCGTAAGCGTCCTTTAAACGGTAATACAGGCCGCCGAATAGTTGCTGGTTGCCGTCGCCGGAAAGATTGTAGGCGGCGTATGCGCCTGCCATTGTTTCGCTGGAGCCTGCCTGGCTGGAGTAGTATGCGCTGGGGTTGAGGATCACCTTATCGCTGAGCTTCAGGCTGGCGTTCAGGAAACCGATGTAACGCCGGTCTATCTGGTTGTTCCCGTTATAGAACGTTTCACGGGGCGTATTGATGTGATGTACGGAAAATCCGCCGTTGATGTAAATATTGTCTGTCGGGAAGTAGGCGTAGTTCATGCCGATCTGCATATCAAAATACCCTACAGAAGCCGCAGTGAAAGGTTCGCCCGAAAACATCTGCGAGTCGAAGAACTGGCCGTTCCACTGGCTGCCGAACGTGAGCTTGGTGAGGTCCACTCTTTTATCCGCATAACCTACGTTAAAACCCGCGCTCAGCAGGCTGCTCTGCCCCATCAGCTGGTGATAGGCCACTGAGCCGTAAGCCTTGGTGGAAGTAAGGTTGCCGGAGCCCGCCACATCGCGCAGCAGCATGCCGCCCACGCCTACCCAGCCATAGGTAAGCTGCTCGCGGAACAGCTGGAAGTCGCCGAAAGCGGACATGGTCTTATATGGTACCGGTATGGTGGCCCACTGGTTGCGGTAGTTGATCCCGATGCGGTAGTTGCCGTCCGGAATAAAACCGGTATTGGCGGGATTGGTGGAAAGGGGCGAATTGAAGAATTGCGAAAAATGCAGGTCTTGCGCGGAGGCCGGTACGGCGCCCGCGAGGCAACAAATCAGGACAATATGGTAGACGTACTTTCTCATAACCAGACCCTTTATCTTAATAGTGTAACGTTCCCTGTTTTAGTGACCTTATTGCCGTCCGAGAATTCGATGTTCAGCACGAAAGCGTATGCGTCCATAGGCTGAACGGTACCGTTGAAGCGGCCGTTCCATCCCAGCTTCATGTCGTTGCTCTGGAACACCAGCTGGCCCCAGCGGTTGAACACCTTCATGTCGTAATGGATTATACCGAAACCTTTGATCTCCCATATATCGTTCACCCCGTCCCCGTTCGGAGAAAATGCGGTGGGAACGTCGTACAGCGGGTTCACGATAGCGCTTACCTCCTGGCACACCGTATCCTGGCAGCCAAATTCGGTGATCGCGATCAGGCATACGTCGTAAGTACCGGTGCGAAGGTATTGGTAGGTGGGGTTCACTTCGGTGGAAGTGTTGCCATCTCCAAAGTCCCAGTGGTACCGCACTGCGCCGGTGCTCTGGTTGGTGAACATATGCGGCGTGTTCTCTACCGGCTTGTTGGGCTGGAAGGTGAACTGCGCGGTGGGCGGCGGCAATACGGTGATCATGATCGTCGTATCGTGCCGCTGGTTGCAGGTGTTCGGGTCGAAGGCTTCAAGCCTTACAGGATACCTGCCCGGCGTGGTGTAAGTATGGGTGGGGTACGCATCGGTGGAGGTGGTACCGTCCCCAAAGTCCCAGCTGAAGGTAACGCCGCCTTTGGAAATATTGTCGAAGTTGGCTATGAATGGCGCGCAGCTGCTGTCCGGCACTGTAAATGCCGCCACCACGTTTGCGGCTACACGTAATTGCAGGGTCTGTGTTTCCGGCGCGTTGCAATAGTTGGTATCCGTAAGCGTGAGGCTTACATTATAAATGCCTTCGGAGGCGAAGCGGTGCCTTTGGCGGGTGGTATCCGTTACCACCAGCGGCGTATTGTCCCCGAAATCCCAGGTAAAGGAATTATTCTGGAAAGGTTTGCCCGGCGGGTGTGTGGACGTATTGACGAAAAGATATTCCAGCGCGGTGCAAGGCGGCAGGCGCTGCTCAGTGAAGCCCATCGGCGCCCGGTCTTCCCGCACGCGGATATCCATATAAGCAGTGTCTGCCAGGTTGCAGCTGGCAGGGTCATATTTAACAAGGCGCACGCGGTAATCGCCCACGGCGGGATAGGAATGCGAAGTGTTCGGCACGGTGGTCACCACTTCGGGAGAGCCGTCGCCAAAATTCCAGGTCCAGCTCTGTGCGGTTACGCCGGTGGTATCGATGAACTGGATATTGGCGGGCACGCAGTAGTTACGTCTTCTTTCCTGCGTGGTGAAGCCGGCGCGTACACCGTCCAGGTTGAATGCGATCTTGAGGGAGCCGAGGTTACAGTTGTTCGTATAACCGGTGTAATAAGCCCCGGGCGTTGTCGGGAAACGTATTGCCGGTCCGGGCTGCAGCTGGCAGGAAGCGCAGATGGCCTGGTAGATCACGCCGTTCTGGTCAAACCGGCTGGTCCCCCCGTCCACATGTTCCAGCAGGCCGTCGCCGCCATAAAAAGAGCCGTAGAGTATGCCAAGCGCGTCCCTTTTCATCACGAAGAAATAAAAATCGCTGTTGTCTGACCGGGATTTGCGCGCATCCGGCGTTACCCGCAGGTTGCGGGTGCCGGAGTTGGCGTATCCCGCGCCGGAGTTCAGATCGCCGCCCCAGCCGGAAACATATACGTTCTGGCAGCGGTCTACCAGGAAAGCCACGGGGCTTAAACTGGGAGAACTGGCGTTTTTACCGAAGGTGGTGGAATATACCAGCGCCGAAAGGTCGGGCCGGAGCTTGGTGATGAACTGTTTGGAATTGTCGTTGTAGAAAGTAGGCGTGCCGGTGGGCTGCAGAATAGGCCAGTCGCCTTCGGTGGTGCCCATTACGTATACGGAACCCTGCCTGTCCAGCTGGATGCCGTACACCTGGTCCGCCTTCCCGTTGTCCGAACCTATAAAGGTGGACTGCAGCAAGTTGCGGCCGTCCGCGGAAAGATGCGCGATATAACCGTCGCATGCGCCTCCGCGGTAGGAGCTCCATACGCCGCTGCCACGCATCGGGAAATTGCTGCTGGCGGTACCTCCCGCCACGTATACGCTGTTGCCGCCGTTCAGTGCAAGTACATACGCCGCATCTTCAGCGCCGCCGCCCAGGAAGGTGGACCATACCAGGGCGTTACAGGCGGGATTGATCTTCATCACCACGCCATCCTGCCGGCCGCCGCCGAAGGTGGTCTGGAAGGCGCCGGGAGTAAAGGGGAAGTCGGCCGATTGGGTGGAGCTGGCTACGTAAATGTTCCCGCCACCGTCTACCACTACCTCGCTGCGGGCATCGTCGCCATAGTTGCGAAGCAGCACATCGGTACCATGGCCTTTGTCCGGCCGGATGTTGGCGCCGTCCGTACCGGTGCCGCCAATGATCATGGAACCGATCATCGCCGTACCGTTGGCATTAAGTTTTACCACAACGATGTCGTTGCCGCCGCCTACACCTACTTTGGTAAGGGCGGGAAAATCGTTGGAGTTGGTTCTGCCGGATATAACCAGGTTGCCGCTTCCGTCCACGAACATGCTGCAGGGCTGCTCGTCTCCGGAGCCCCCTATATAAGTGGAATACACGATACGGCTACCCGCGGGATTGAATTTGGTTACAGCAATGTCGTA
>CBFHAF010000175.1:0-8036 GCA_965653435.1 uncultured Chitinophaga sp. | reverse complement strand
GGCCCCTGCTCTGCCGAAACTGAAGAGCAAACACTTGCCACCGCACTGGCGCTGGCTAAAACCGGCAAAGTGGATGTGCTGCGCGCCGGCATCTGGAAGCCCCGCACCCGCCCCGGTTCTTTCGAAGGTATTGGTGCAAAAGGCCTGCCCTGGCTGCAGAAAGCAAAAGAGCTGACCGGTATGCCCACTACTGTTGAAGTTGCGACCGCCAAGCAGGTGGAAGACGCGCTGCACTTTGGTGTAGACATCCTCTGGATCGGCGCACGCACTACCGTGAACCCGTTCTCCGTGCAGGATGTTGCCGATGCGCTGAAAGGCGTAAAGATCCCCGTGCTGATCAAAAACCCGATCAACCCGGACCTGGAGCTCTGGATCGGTGCAGTGGAGCGTATTGCGAAAGCCGGTATTGAAAAGATCGGCCTGATCCACCGCGGCTTTTCCAGCTACGGCAACACTGAATACCGCAACGCCCCGATGTGGCACCTGGCCATTGAGCTGAAACGCCGCCATCCCGAATTACCGATGATCTGCGACCCGAGCCACATCAGCGGCCGCCGCGACATCCTGCAGGCAGTTGCACAGGAAGCGATCGACCTGGATTATGACGGCCTCATGCTGGAAACGCACGTGGATCCCGATAACGCCTGGAGCGACGCCAAACAGCAGATCACGCCCGAGAAATTCGGTGAAATGCTGGACAACATCACCTGGAGGCACGAGCGCACCGATCAGAAAGATTTCAACACCGCGCTGGAAAAGCTGCGTAACCAGATCAACGGCATCGACGACGAGATCCTGCTGCTGCTGGGCAACCGCATGAAGATCGCGGAAAAGATCGGCCAGTACAAAAAAGACAACAATATCACGATCCTGCAGACCAACCGCTGGAACGAAATACTGGACCGCGGCATCCGCGCCGGCGAAAAGCTGGGCCTCACCAAAGATTTCATCCTGAAATACTTTGATGCGGTGCATCTGGAATCTATCAACCGCCAGAACAAAGTGATGAACGACTAAGCCCATTTTTTTCAGTACATATGATCAAACAGTCACACCGTTTTCAAAATGCGGCCACCGATTATTATCTCGGTGAAAGCCTTGCCAACCTTGGCAATTACGTGGATAAAAGCCGTACCATCCTGCTGGTGGACGAAAATGTGGACCAGCATTACGGCGATATGTTCCCCGGCTGGAAAAAGCTCGTGATCCCCGATGGAGAAGAGAACAAGAACATGGACGTGATGGACCAGGTGATCAACGGGCTGATTGAGCTGGAAGCGGACCGCAAAACCATGCTGGTAGGCATTGGCGGAGGCATGCTTACAGACATGACGGGTTTTGCCGCCAGCATTTACATGCGCGGTATCCCTTTCGGGTTTGTGCCTTCCACTTTGCTGGCGCAGGTAGATGCTTCCATCGGCGGGAAAAATGGCGTCAGCCACGGCATGCACAAGAACATGCTGGGCACCATCAGCCAGCCGGCATTCATCCTCTTCGATTATTCCCTTCCCGCCACCATGCCCGACGGCGAATGGTGCAACGGGTTTGCGGAGATCATCAAATACGCCTGCATCTACGACAATTCCCTGTTCGCATACCTGGAAGCCAATAAGGAAAAGGCTTTGGCCAAAGACGTGGAAACGCTGCAATACCTGGTGGAGCGTTCGGTGGAGATCAAAACGAAATTTGTACTGGAAGATGAGTTTGAAAGCGGCGTCCGCCGCTGGCTGAACTTCGGCCATACCCTCGGGCATGCCGTTGAAAAGCTGGAGAATATCGCACACGGACAAGCGGTGGCCATCGGGATGGTAGCAGCTGCTAAGATCTCCGAAAAATACAATTTGCTGCCTGCCGAACAAACCAACCGGTTGATCCGTTTGATCAATGATTACCGCCTGCCGGTAACCATGACCTCGGACAAGGAAGCGGTATTCTCTATCTTCAAGCTGGACAAAAAAAGGGAGAAGGATCACATTCACTTTGTACTGCTCGAAAAGATCGGCCAGGCCAAAACCCAGCCGATATTGCTCGATGAGTTGAAACAAATCTTACAAGAACTATGATGCAAGTAATCATACAGCCTGCGCCGGTAAACGGCTCTGTTACCGCCAACCCGTCCAAAAGCGCAATGCAGCGCGCGGTGGCAGCGGCGCTCCTGGCCAAAGGCAAAACCATCATCCGCAACCCGGGGCTTAGCAACGACTGCCTTGCCGCCCTTGAAGTGGCCGAAAACCTCGGCGCTATGGTAAAACGGGTGGATGAGGAGATACACATCACCAGCAACGGCGTAAAACCTTTTTACGATGAGATCAACTGCGGCGAGTCCGGCCTGGGCATCCGCATGTTCACTCCCATTGCCGCGCTGGCTGAAATGCCCATCACCATCAACGGCCATGGCAGCCTCGTATCGCGCCCCATGAACTTCTTCGAGGAAGTACTGCCGCAGCTGGGCGTAGAGATCAAAAGCAGGGACGGCAAGCTGCCCCTGGAGATCAAAGGGCCCCTGCAGGCGAAGAACGTTACGATAGACGGCAGCCTTTCTTCACAGTTCCTCACCGGCCTGCTGATGGCCTTCGGGAGCGTGGCAGACAAAACGGCCATCACCGTAAAGGACCTCAAAAGCAAGCCCTACATCGCGCTTACGCTGCAGATCATGGAACTGTTCGGCGTGAAGGTGCGCAACGAGAACTTTGAAGTGTTCCACTTCGATGCACCGCAGCAGTACAAGGCCGTGGAATACACCGTGGAAGGCGATTGGAGCGGCGCGGCCTTTTTGCTGGTGGCCGCGGCTGTGGCCGGTAAGGCGGAAGTGCATCACCTGAACACGCAGTCTGCCCAGTCGGACAAAGTGATCATGGAAGCGCTGGAAAAAGCGGGCGCGGAAATATTGCCGGGCGTGTATACCATTATTGTGCAGAAGAACGGGCTGAAAGCTTTCGAGCTGGATGCAACGGACTGCCCCGACCTGTTCCCTCCGCTGGTGGCCCTGGCCGCCAACTGCAGCGGCGTAACGAAGATCAAAGGCGTGAGCCGCCTGGCGCATAAAGAAAGCGACCGCGGCATCACCCTGCAGCAGGAGTTCGGTAAAATGGGCATTAAGATCGACCTGGACGGCGACTACATGTACGTGCACGGCGGAACCGGTATCAAAGGCGCTACCGTGCATTCCCACAACGACCACCGCATTGCCATGGCCTGCGCCGTGGCGGCGCTCAACGCCAGCGGGGCCGTTACCATCGAAAATGCAGAAGCCATCAACAAATCATATCCCGAGTTCTACGATCACCTGGAATTGCTGGGTGTGGCCGTGCAACGGCAGGAACAAACGGTGTAAAAAACAGTAACATGAACAGTTTTGGCAGAATATTCAGGGTGAATGTTTTCGGCGAATCGCACGGGGAAAGCGTAGGTGTGAATATCGACGGTATTCCCGCCGGCATCCCGCTGAAGCAGGAAGACTTTTTGCCCGACCTGGAGCGCCGCAAAGGCGGCGCCAGGGGCACTACGCCGCGCAAGGAAGAAGACCTGCCTTTCCTGAAATCCGGCGTTTTCAACGACCGTACCACCGGCGCGCCCATCACCATTCTCTTCGAAAACAATAATACCCGCAGCGCAGACTATGCCAAGCTCCGCGAATTTCCAAGGCCCGGCCATGCGGATTTCGTAGCGGCCAAAAAGTTCGGCGGGTTTGAAGATTACCGCGGCGGCGGCCACTTCAGCGGCAGGCTCACGCTCAACCTCGTGGCAGCCGGCGTGATCGCCAAAAAGATACTGGGTGAGAACATCAGGGTGAACGCGGTGATCAAAGAAGTAGGCGGTTTTGCTGATGCGGAAGAAGGGCTGGAAGAAGCCATCAAAGCGAAAGATTCCGTGGGCGGCATCGTGGAATGTACGGTAGACGGGCTGCCTGTAGGCCTGGGAGAACCATTCTTCGATTCGGTGGAATCCGCATTGGCGCATGCCGCTTTTGCTATCCCCGCCATCAAGGGGATCGAGTTCGGCGCAGGCTTTGCCGCGGCTAAAATGAAAGGACTGGAGCACAACGACCCGATCGTGGACGCTACCGGCAAAACGGCCACCAATCACGCCGGCGGCGTGGTAGGCGGCATCACCAACGGTAACCAGCTGGTGTTCCGCGTGGCGGTAAAACCTACTTCCAGCACGCCGAAGGAACAGCAAACGCTGAACATCGCGAGCGGGCAGGTGGAAACTTTTTCAGTGAAAGGCCGTCACGATCTCTGCATCGCACTGCGCGTGCCGGTTGTGCTGGAAGCCGTTACGGCCATGGTGCTGGCGGATTTTATGCTGCTGGAAATGCGCGTGCCCAGGGTATTCCAATAATATCAACGCAACAAGATAACAGGGGCCGCTCAGCGATGAGCGGCCCTTTTTTATTTGATGTCCATCTTCCGCACTTGCGCGATCTTCAGCAAAGTGTTGAGCATTTCGCGGGGGAAGAAAGGTTTGTTCAGGATATCAAAAATGCCTTTGCGGGCAAAGCTTCTTCTCACTTCGGGCATTATGTCCGCCGTGAAGATCACGATATGCGTTTCGGGGTACTGGCTGCGGATCAGCTCTGACAGCGCGTATCCGTCCATCCCCGGCATATGCAGGTCCAGGAAGGCGATGTCGTATTTATTCTCTTTCAGCAGCTCCGTAGCCTCAGTGCCGTTCAGCGCGCAATCCGGCTGTATGCCGAAATATTCCAGCTGCCTTTTGGCCACCATAACGTTGATGGGATTGTCTTCCACGAACAGCAGGCTCATGCCCTTGAACTTCTTTTGATAGGCGGACAGTTCCGATACCTGCGCGCGTTTGGGCGGGCTGTTCTTTTTTGTGGGTATGCCGAACACGAGATCGAAATAGAATTCCGTGCCCTCGCCCGGCTTGCTTTTCAGGAATATCTTGCTGTTGTGCAGCTGCACCAGCTTTTGCGTGATGGTAAGGCCGAGGCCGGTACCGGATTGTTTGCCGGCGATGGGCGGCTCCACCTGCCGGAAACTTTCGAACACGAGGCCGTGGTACTCTTCCGCAATACCGATGCCGGTGTCTTTCACGGAAAAATGAATATGCACCTTCTCGGTTTGTTTTTTGATGAGATGCGCGGAAACCACCACCTCGCCCTTTTCCGTGTAATGGATCGCGTTGCTGATGAGGTTGTTCAGGATCTGGCTCAGGCGGATCACATCCGCGAGCACCTTCTTCGGTATGTCTTTATCGATATCGCTGATCAGCGTGACCTTCTTCGCATCCGCCAGCGACTTGAACTGGTTGTGGATGTTGCGGTGCAGCTCGTGCAGGTTCACCACGGAAAAGGTGAGGTCGAACTGTTCCTTCTCGATCTTGTTCAGGTCGAGGATATCGTTGATCAGCCGCAGCAGGTGGTCGGCGGAGAACATCAGGTTGCTGATGTATTCTTCCTGCTCTTCGGAATAGTTCAGCTTGAGCAGGTTGGCGATGCCGATGATGCCGTTGAGAGGCGTGCGGATCTCGTGGCTCATGATGGACAGGAAATCCGACTTTGCCCTGGACGCCTCTTCCGCCGCGTTCTTCGCGGCGAGCAGCTCCTGTTCTGCCATCCAATGCGACGTATAGTCCTCCACGCTGATGATCATGATGTACTTCTCAGGATCGGCGGACCGGATCACGGGCTTGACCCTTGTTTTGAACCATTGGTTCACCGATGTATCCATATGTTTGTATACGATCTCCCGTTCTTCGCCAAGGCTTACCACTTCCGTGATCAGCTGGCTGAACATTTCAGCCTGGGGCCCCATCACTTCGCTCACCTTTTTGCCGAGGAAGGCTGCTTTCGGCATGTACAGCTTGCTTTCATCCTGCGCCCATACGTTGAGGAATACCTGGTTGGCGTTGATCTCGAACACAATGTCGTCCAGCGAGGCGATCAGCGCCCGGAGATGCGTGGTTTCCTCGAGCTGCCTGTTTTCTGCCAGCTTCTCTATCGTGATATCCTGTATGTAACCGAGATAAAAATTCCTGCCGGGGGTGTCTTTCACGCAACGCATGTCCACCTTGCAGTACCGCAGGCCGGCTGCAGGGTGCATAATGCGGTAGGTGCAGGTAAGCGGTACCTGTGGCGGTTGCTGCGCTGCATGCTGCAGAAAGGCCGTGATCCCCGGGATGTCTTCCGGTACAACGATCTTCTGCCAGCCCTTATCCATTGATTCATTGAAACTGAGGCCGGAGATTTTTTCCCATTCTTCATTTACAAAAAAACAGTTGCCTTCCAGATCCGCCAGGAAGGCCCCAATAGGTGCTATCTGTAACGCTTTCTCGATATAGGTATCCTCTCCGCCAATTGATTTGTTAGACATTGGAGTGGTTTAAGAATGACTCTGGGATTAAATATAGGGTTTTCCATAAAATTATCTTCCTTATTAACTTATATTCTCATGCAATATGTTAGGTTTCCTTATTTGTTTGTATTACATATAAACAAAAAAGGGCCGTCCCGCTTGCCGGAACAGCCCCTGAAATCTTTTATTATGCTTATTGCGCGGGTTGCGTTGCCGGCGCAGCTGTGTCCTTCACGATTTCCAGCAGCTCCACGTCAAATACCAGCGTGCTGTTTGGTGTGATCTTCGCGCCCGCCTGGCGTTCGCCGTAGGCGAGGCTGGAGGGGATGAAGAGCTTCCATTTTGAGCCCACGGGCATCATCTGCAAAGCTTCCGTCCAGCCGGCGATAACGCCGCTTACCGGCAGGGTGATGGGCTCGCCGCGGTCAATGCTGCTGTCGAACGTAGTGCCGTCTATCAGCATGCCGTGGTAATGCACCTTCACTTTATCCTGCAGCGTGGGCTTCGGCCCGTTCCCTTCTTTCAGGATCTGGAACTGCAGGCCGCTGGGCAGTACGCCAATGCCGGGCTTGGTTTTGTTGGCGGCGAGGAATGCATCGCCCGCAGCCTTATTTTTAGCGGCTTTTTCGGCCTTTAACTTCTGGATGTGTGCGCTTACTACAGGCTTGCCCTGTTCGGCGGAAATAAGGGGCTTATTGCCCTTGAACGCGTCTTCGAGGGCGGCCATGAACAGTCGCAGGTTCAGGGAATCTACGCCCTGGCTTTTCATCATCTCTCCCATATCGTTGCCGATGGCATAGCTTACGGAATCGAGGGTGGTAGCTATCACCGGGCCGGCGGGCGGAGGCGGCGTCTTGCTTTTTTTCTTCTGGCTATAGGCTGTTTGCAGGCTGAGCACGCTTAATGTGCAGATAAACAGGATTTTTTTGAAACTCATACAGATATGTAAAATTTGAGCTGCAATATAGCATATTATTCAATCCTGCTCCATATTTCGCTGATCGGGTCGCCCTTCGAGCTTTTGCCGCTGTGGTGCCATTGTTTGCCGTCCACTTTCCCGTCGAAAGTGAGCGCGGCGCCTACCCGGGTATTGTCGCGGGAAAAGAAGGTGATGTTCTCGGTGTACTTCCCGTTCTCAAACGTGTACGTACCACCGCCGGTACCGAAGAATTCTTTCGTTTCGGTATTGATGGCCGCCCATTGGAAGCGGGTGCCGGAAAGGATCTTCAGCGTTTTACGCGGTCCGGGCCGCATGGGCACCATGCTGCCTTCGTTTTCCCTGGCGGTAATGCGCCATGCGCCTGCCAGGGGAGCCTTGCCGTCGTCTATCCGCTGCCAGGTGGTGGCCTCGCCGTTGCAGGTGATCACCAGCTGGTTGTTGTTCAGCTGGTAGCTGCAGGCGTTCACGGTGCCGACTTTGTTCTTATCAGCCGTATGGAACTCGATGGTTTCCTTCAGGCCGCTGCTGCTGGCTTCCAGCTTGCCGCCATGGGTGCTGATGAACTGTTTGCCTTTTTCATCGAAGTGGGTCTGCATAAAATAGCTGTCTTCGATGATCCTCACGGTTTGCGGTTCTCCGTTGGCGGGCGCCAGCTTCCAGGCCCCGTCCAGGTTTTGCTGCGCGAGGCCGTACTGCGAAAACAGCAGGAGCGCCGCGGAAATAAGTGCTTTCATATTGCGTATGTTTTAACGTGTGGAATTTCAATTCAGGAATCAGCT
>CBFHAF010000174.1:0-8037 GCA_965653435.1 uncultured Chitinophaga sp. | reverse complement strand
CGGGAGATTACTCGCCAGGCATGCGATTCTTCCGCCGGCATCAAAAAACAAGATCCGCGCTACGCGCGGGTCTTCTTATTTTCCTGGGCCCAGGGTGCTTTTTCGGGCTTTTTATGAAAAATTCGAGGGGTTTGCAAGTATATCTATTTGATAGATAATTATTTGTGTGCCTTTTTGTTCATAAAATCTTCTGTATAATTATATTGGATACCGGAAACTAACGTTATGGCGACGGGGGATCACGCATATTTGCATGGCCAGTTTAGTGTTTTTCCCGGCGTTCCGGTTTATCCGTCCTCTTTTTTCAGAAAAACAGCTAAATCTGTGATTTTTTGGGTCTTGCGGCGAATCATGAGTAAAGCAGGTCAACCAGCAATAAATGGACACAAAGCCCGATAAAGAAAAGTTCATGGCGCTCATGGAGCGAAATAAAGGGATCATTTTCACGATCTGTAACTCCTATTGCAAGAACAGGGATGATATCGATGATCTCTCCCAGGACATCGTTTACAATTTATGGAAGTCGTTTAACAGCTATAACACTGATTTAAGGTTCAGCACATGGATGTACCGGGTTGCATTAAATGTTGCCATTTCATTTTACCGGAAAGGAAAACGGCTAAGAAGCAAGGTTGTTTACGATGAAAAGCTCATCCGGCTTGAGGCGGATAATGGTTACGAAGAAACGGAGGATTTCAGGCTGTTGTTCAATTTCATCGGCACGCTTAAAGACATGGACAAATCGATCATTTTGCTGTACCTCGAAGACAAGACTTATAAAGAAATAGCTTCTATTGTTGGTATCTCGGAAACGAACGTCGCTACCAGGATAGGCCGTATCAAGGAGCGGCTGAAATCTGATTTTAAAACTGTTCAAAACAAAGATTATGGAACTAAATGAAATCAAATCAATGTGGCTGTCTTATGAAAATAAGCTCCAAAGCGCACTGAAGCTTAACCGGCATTGCCTCGAATTCATCCTGGCTCAAAGGCTTCGATCACAACTTACTCCCTTGCTTTGGCACCGGATCATAGAAGTTTCCCTGCATATATGCGTAGCCGCGCTGTTGCTCATATTTATCGGCAAAAATTTATCCGGCCCTCTTTATGTTGCGTCGGCAGGTATGCTGCTGATATTCTATACGGCGGCAATTGTTATGTGCTTCAAACAAATTAAGGCGATAAGGAAGATCGATTACAGTAAGGATATCGTGACCATTCAGAGTTTGCTGGTGATGCTGCAGGCCCATTTGCTTAATCATGCGCGGGTGGCCGCACTATGTATTCCCCTCTTTCTCGCATTTCCAATGGTTGTGTCCAAGGCGATCAGGGACTTTCATCTTACCGGGCTGCAGTTTATGGACATTCAGAGCGGCTATGCGGGCGATTGGTGGGCGGTTCAGCTGAAGGTCACTATTATTCTCATCCCGCTTTGTATCTGGTTTTATCGCGAAACATCATACAAAAATATCAATAAGCGTTGGGTAAAGCTGTTCATTCAAAAAACATCGGGTACGCGGGTGCGAAAGGCAATAGAGTTTGCAAATGAAATTGAAGAACTGAAGCGCGAAGCGTAACGGAGGCAATGGGTCTTTACCTGTGATTTTTGGTCTCCGCATCGGGTTCGGCGGCATTGGCAAGAGGTAGATGTAAATGTGGTGAGGAAAGTTATTACTTTTGATCTATGTGCCCGGGAAACCTGGTCGCCATCGGGCAACGGAAATATAACCCGGGCCGCTTTTAATTATTATTCAATGACAATCGAAACAATTTCCACATTTAATATAAAAGCGCTTGCGGAGCTGATGGTGGAATTATGGCCCGACAGTACCTTTGATGAGGAACTGGAAAGTTGTAAAACAATACTGAATAGCAGCAATGAAATTTGCTACTTGATTAAGGAAAAGGCAATTTATATTGCTTTTATTCATTTAACTCTGCGGTTTGATTATGTAGAAGGGGCGGATGGCCCGCCGGTGGCATACATAGAAGGGCTATTTGTTAAAGACAATTGGCGCCACATGGGCATTGGAAAAAAACTAACCGGCCTCGGCATGGAGTGGGGGCGGCAAAAGGGTTGCAGGCAAATGGCTTCCGACACGGAACTTGATAATGTTAGGAGCATTGCCTTTCACCGGCAAATGGGATTTTTGGAAGCAAACCGGATCGTATGTTTCATTAGGGACTTATAGGTGGAGCTGGTTATCGCGAAAAAAATGTCAACCCGGCTGTTAGAATAAACATAAAACTATAAATACCCGATTTCCCGTCTTCTCGAAGTGGCTGCACTGTTGGTTCAATGATGTGAGCCTCATGGGTGTGTCTTAAATATCAGTGAAATGCCTGCCGGAATTCAAGAGGGGATAAGCTGGTTTTCTTCTTAAACAGCGTACTGAACGATTGTGCGTGTTCAAAGCCTAATGTATAGGCAATTTCGCTTACTGATAAATTTGTTGCCGAGAGTTTTTCTTTCGCCTTTTCAATCAATCGCTGATGTATATGCTGCTGTGTATTTTGACCTGTATGCATGCGGAGCAGGTCGCTCAGGTAGTTTGGAGACAGGTTCATGAGCCCGGCGATGCGTTGCACGGTTAATAGTTCCGGTTGCTTTGCCGTATTGCTTTCAAAATACTCCTCGACAAGGCGTTCAAATTTGGCAAGTAGTTGATGGTTGTGGTTTTTCCGCGTGATGAACTGCCGCTCGTAAAACCGATTGGAATATTTGAGCAACAACTCAATTTGTGACAGGATAATTTCCTGGGTATATTTATCAATGTGAAGGCATTCTTTATCGATCTTGTTCAATATTGTAATAAGATCATCTTCTTCTTCAGCGGAAAGATGCAGCGCCTCATTTACGGCATAGGAAAAGAAGTTATAACTGTTGATCTTACCTGCCAGGGGATGGGCCAGCAAAAAGTCAGGATGGAAAATAAGCAGGTAGCCTGATCCGCATTCCATGTTGTTCAGATCCAGGTGTTGAACCTGGTTAGGTGCGGTAAAGCTCAGAACACCTTTATTGTAATCATAATGTTGCTGGCCATACCGTATTTTACCCTTGACTTCCCTTTTGAGGGCAACACAATAGAATCTGTTCACAAAGCCTTTCCATACATCGTCTTCCAGGAAAATACTTTCAGCGAGGTTGATCACACTTACCAATGGGTGGCGTGGCTCTGGCAAAGAGAGTAACCGGTGAAATTCCGAGACTGATCTGATGGCATTCATAACACTAATTTAAGCATTTTAATGAGCAGGGCAGCGGTTGCATTCTTAAAATGCAACCGTGCCAATACTCTAATCAATAAGCCCCATGCTAAACTCATCGTATGGATTCCCGGTATCAGTGCCTAAAGGCACAATGCTTTCGAGTTTCGACATATCAGCTTCGTTTAATTCAATTTCGGCGGCTGCAATGTTTTGCTCTAAATATTTTCTTCGTTTGGTGCCCGGTATAGGTAAGATGCCCTTTCTTATAATCCAGGCCAGTGCCAGCTGTGATGAAGTTATTTTTTTCTCTTCGGCCATTGCCTCAATTGCTTTGACCAACTCAATATTCCTGTAAAAATGAGCTTCCTGAAAACGGGGAATTGCCCTGCGAAAGTCATTTTCTGGCAAGTCATCTATAGTCCGGATCTGTCCGGATAAAAAACCACGCCCTAACGGGGAATAAGCGACAAAGCCTATCCCAAGCTCATTCAGCGTATTCAGTATGCCACGTTCTTCTATAGTCCGCTCAAATAAAGAATATTCACTTTGTACCGCCGTGATCGGGTGAACCGCGTGAGCTCTTTTTACGGTTTCTGAAGATACTTCTGATAGTCCGAGATAACCTACTTTTCCTTCCTTCACCAGCTCGCTCATCGCCTCAACGGTTTCTTCGATAGGAGTGTTTTTATCAAGCCGGTGCATATAGTACAAATCGATGTACTCTGTGTTAAGATTTTTAAGAGAACGCTCCACCGCTTTTTTTACATATTCTTTTTTGCCGTTAATAGCCCAGGTCACTTTGTTATTGTCATCTATTTCCCAGCCGAATTTTGTCGCGATAATATATTTGTTCCTATTACCACCTATTGCTTTGGCGATCAGCTGCTCATTTTTGAAAGGCCCGTACAAATCGGCAGTATCTAAAAAATTGCCACCTAATTCGAGCGACCGGTGGATGGTGGCAATAGCTTCCTGCTCATCTGCCTTTCCATACATATTTCCTTCTTCAAAGCCCGTCATGCCCATACAGCCCAGGCCTAAAATTGGTACAACCAAACCTTCGCTTCCCAAATTTATTTTCTTCATTAGCATATTAAACTATTTTAATAGGCCAAAGTTCGCTGAGAACACTTTGATAGCTGTATGCAAAGCCCCGAAAGTTGTATGCAAATCAAGGATTGGCTAATTATGGATTGGGCTAAAACGCTAAAGATCAGAAGCAGTTTCAAATTTCTCATCTATGCATTGCTGTAGAAGAAAACTGATCCCTTTTCCTTATCACAGGATGCAGGGCCAGTTTGTACTTATCTCCGGGCGCATATCTCATACCAGCGTCTTTTTACCTTGTTTGTTTGAATGTTTGAACATATTTCGTATGTTAGCCTGTCCACAACCATACGTCATGCAAATTTCAAGACCATACGCGCGCTTGGCCAGATCACTCCGCCACCTTATAGCCGCCGCCCTTACCATCCTTCCATTCTTCGTCCACGCCCAGCATTCCATCTGGGAGATCGGCAAAAACGACAATACCAGTAAAGATCTGGCCCTCGGCTCCAACAGCTATAAAGATTTCCTGGCACAGGACTTCGGCTGGGAAGACCGTTTCTACCTGATCGGCCACGCAACCCCCCAAAAGGACTGGCCTTATGCACTTCCGGGCCCGAAAGACGCCTGGGGCGGCACCAGCCCTACTGCCGGCATCCGCACCCACCATGCAAACATCCTGTTCGGGCTGGAAAACACCCCACCCAACGGGGATTACAAACTGGTAATCGATCTGTTAGGCTACCAGCATATAACACCGCCGTGGCTGAAGGTTACCGTAAACGGTGAAGCCTTTCTTAAAAAACTGCCTCAAAAGCCGGAGGACAACACCATTACGGGAGACCTGACCGGAGCTGCAGAACACCTCGTCGAAATAACACTCCCGTCCCGCCTGTTGAAGCAAGGCGGCAACGAAATTGCCTTCACCATCCTGGAAGGCAGCTGGCTGGTGTTCGACCAGGTAAAGCTCACCGGTCCGGCCGGCGTAAAGCTTATCCACCCTGGTAAAGTTTTTATAAGAAAGGTAACTCCCGCGCCATATGAACTTGAAGCGGCGGGCGTACAGCCCTTGCTGGTGAGTGCAGAACACCTGGGCGGAAAACCAGTGCTGCAGGTAAAGCTGGACGGTAAAAAGATATTCAGCCAGCGTCTCGACACGGCGGGTTATTTATTTGAAGTACCCATGGCCGCGGTAAAAACCGCGCAACAAAGCCGTTATGAAATTTTCGCCGATGGCGTACTGCTCCAAACAGGCATAGTGAAGCGCGCGCCACAGAAAAAGCAAACGCCTGCCGGCTATGTAGACACTAAAATGGGCTGTGCCCATTCGCGCTGGATGATAGCACCCGGCCCCTGGATGCCCTTCAGCATGGTGAAACTGAGCCCTGACAACCAGGACGCGGGCTGGCAGGCTGGCTACGATCCGATCTATGAAAGTATAGGCACCTTTAGCCACATCCACGAATGGACGATGGCAGGATTAGGCACCTTGCCCGTGAATGGCCCGCTGAAAATTAAAGTGGGCGGACAGCGCAGCGAAGGCGACGGCTATCGCTCACAAATCGATAAATCAACAGAAAAAGCGCCCTTAGGGTTGTACGAGGTGATCCTGAAGGACTATAACATTAAAGCGGAACTAACGGCTACCACACGTTGTAGTTTTCAGCGATACACCTATCCGAAGGCCACCGGTTCCAGGATCATGATCGATCTGAAGATTCCTGCAGAATACCGTTTTGATCTTAAAGACGTCACCCTTCGCAAGGTGAGCGACAGGCGCATTGAAGGGGTGAGCCGCCAGTTCACCGCCAACGCCTGGTCGGGCGATGTAAACCAGGATTATAAGGTCCACTTCGTGATGGAATTCGACAGGCCGGTCCAAAAGTTTGGCACCTGGACGAACGGGCAGGTGAGCGGCAAAGACATTGTTTCCTCCGGCCCGGTAAAAGACGCCGGCGCGTTTGTGGAATTCGACACCAGGGATAACCCCGTGGTACAGGTGCGTACGGGGATCTCTCTCGTAAGCCTGGAGAACGCAGCGCTGAACCTCGAGCGGGAAATTACCCGGCCCTATGCATGGAGCTTCGATCGGGTGCGGCAAGCGCAAACGGATGCCTGGAATATGCTGCTGAACCGCGTGAAGATTGAGACAAACGACCAGCAGGAAAAAGTACGTTTCTACAGTAACATGTATCGCGCGCTGGCCAGCCGCAATACCTGGAGCGATGTAGACGGCAGATGGGTAGATGCTTTTCAGCAGGTACAGCAATTGAAAGATACCAATGCGCTGGCGCTGGGCTGCGATGCCTTTTGGAATACTTTCTGGAACCTGAACCAGTTCTGGAATTTAGTTACGCCGGAGTGGTCGTCGCGCTGGGTAAAATCGCAACTGGCCATGTACGATGCCAATGGCTGGCTGGCACAGGGCCCTGCTGGTATGAACTATGTGCCGGTGATGGTCGCGGAGCATGAAATTCCATTGATCGTAGGCGCCTATCAAATGGGGATAAGAGACTTTGATGCGCAGAAAGCGTTTGAGGCGATGAAGAAGATGCAGACTACGCCGCCCGCCAAAATTGGCCTGGGTTACGCCGGCAACCGTGATCTTGTTACTTACCTTGAGCACAAGTTCGTGCCCTATGACAAAGGGCGATTCTCCAATACACTGGAATATGCATACGACGATTGGACAGTATCGCAAATGGCGAAAGCACTGGGCAAAAGCGGGGAGGAAAAGTTATTTGCAGAACGGGGGAACTATTGGCGCAATGCGATCGATACTGCCACGGGCTATGCAAGGCTGCGAAAGTCCGACGGCAGCTGGATGGAGAATTTCGATCCTTTTAAATCGGGCGCCAACGAACATTATGTGGAGGGAAACGCCTGGCAACTCACCTACTTCGTGCCGCAGGACGTGCCTGCGCTGGCGCGTGAGATCGGGGAAGACCGGTTCATTGAACGGCTTTCCTGGGGCTTCGCCGAAAGTGAGAAACTCCGCTACAATGCGCCGGGCGATCAATATTGGGATTACCCGGTTATCCAGGGCAACCAGCAGTCAATGCACTTCGCCTTCCTGTTCAACTGGGTAAAACGGCCATGGCTCACACAGCAATGGAGCCGGTCTATCATCGACCGCTACTACGGTACGGGCCAGGCGAACGCTTACCTTGGCGATGAAGATCAGGGCCAGATGAGTGCCTGGTTTATTATGGCGGCTCTGGGGCTGTTTCAGACAGATGGCGGCTGCAGTACAGAGCCGGTGTATGAGATTGCCAGCCCGCTGTACCCGAGGGTAACGATTGATCTCGGCGGGCAATATGGCCGCGGCAAACAGTTTGTGATAGAAGCCAAGAACGCATCAAAACACAATAAGTACATACAGAGCGCTATCCTCAACGGTAAGCCGCTGCAGTCGTTCCGGTTTCCGGCTGCTGAGTTGCTGAAGGGCGGGCGGCTAACGCTGGAGATGGGAAGCGTACCTAATATGGAATGGGGCATTAAATGACAGGAGACTATACAAAAAGTGTGTCAGTTAAAAATTGATTAGCTTTAAACTGCGCATAGCAGATTCTCAAAAAAGCTATTGGGGTGGGATATTAGTTTAGGAGAATTATTGAAAATCTAAAAATTATTATTGGCGGCAAAAGGTACACGAACCAAGGCCTTTCTTAACCATATTTTTCCGCCAAAATTATTGAACACAAAAAAGCCTTCAATTCCAGTGAATTTGAAGGCTTTTAATTTTTCTGTGACCCCTATGGTACAAAACTCGAACCTTTT
>CBFHAF010000173.1:0-8085 GCA_965653435.1 uncultured Chitinophaga sp. | reverse complement strand
GCTTCGGCCGAATGAGGGACATTGGATGATCGAGATCGGCTCCGGCGAACTGACCGCGGCGATCAACAAAGCCCAGGCGGACATGAAGGTGCTGAAAGACCAGGCCGCCGCCCATGAGCAAAAGATCGCGGCCAGCCGTCAGGGTTACGACGTTGCCTGCGACGCCATGATCAACAAGATCACCACAGACATTCAGAAAATTCAAACCTCTATTTAACCTGTATGGAAACAAATTACTTCCCTGCTGAGTCAGGACAAAAACTGAAATCGTACTGGAACCGCCCCGGCGGCAAATTCGGTATCTTCATCGGCCTCGGCCTGCTTGTACTGATCGGGTATTACGTGATCCCCGTCCTCACCAAAGTAGTGTGGAACACGCTGAACTTCGGCATCGCGCTCGTGTGCCTGGGCGTATTCCTGTACTGCATCACCCACCGCAAGCTGCGCCTGAGCCTGTTCTATCTCTACGAATGGCTCATGAAAAAGCTCGTGGGCGTCGTGATCGAGCTGGACCCCTTCCTCATCGCGGAAGATTACATCGAAGACATGGAAGAACAGCGCGAAAAACTGTACAAACAGTCTATCGACGTGGATGCGCAGAAAGAAAAGATCGACATGAAGATCACCGAAAAGGAGAAGGACATGGCGCAGCTGCTGGGACGTGCAAAGGCCGCCCAGACCAACAACATGCTGCCCGAGCTGGGCAACGCCACCCGCCACATCGCCCGCATCAAGGAATACATCCAGCAGCTGACGCCCATCAGGGACAACCTGGCCCGCATCGGCGACTACCTCACCAAGGTGCACAAGAACAGCGGCTACATGATCGAAGATGCGCGCAACGAGCTGGAACTGAAAAAGGACCTCTATAAATCCGTTTCCTCCGGCAACAAAGCCCTCAGCTCCGCCCTGAAAATATTCAACGGCGACCCCGAGAAGAAACTGATGGTGGAACAAAGCATGGAATTCCTGAAGGAAGACATCGCTACCAAGCTCAGCAGCATGAAAAAGGCTATCAACTACTCTACGGACTTTATGCGCTCCATAGACCTGGATAATGCCACCTACGAGCTGCAGGGCCTGCAGATGCTGGAAAGCTTCGATCCCGACACGACCTTTAAGCTGGACGTGAAAAAATGGGAGCCGGACAACACCCCGCGCAAACCCGGTACCGTGCCGACTGACAATTACAATAATCTCCTCGATTGATAAGATAAGCACAAACCAAAGAAACAAGCGGTTAGCCACCGGTGTACCCGGCTGTATAACCGGAACGTATAAACGATCATTCAAACAACCTGTAAACCAAACAAACTATGGCAATCAAAGTAAAACCCGGCGGTAAAGTATTAGGTATCATCCTGATCCTTGGCGGTATCTACGCCGGTAAAGTACTCTGGTGGGACAAACGTCCCCAGGAAGCAAAAGCTTCCACCGAGATCGGTAAAGTAAGCCTGCCCGATGCTCCCGAAGCCTCGCTGGCCGGCAACGCCACAAAACTGGAGCTTCCCTCAGCGGACGAAGCCGCCAACGGCGGTACCAAGGTGAGCTGGAAGATCATGGCCTGGAACTCCCAGTTCCCCCTCATGTACGCCAACGGCGGCCCGAAAACCACCAAAGGCTCACTGGTAGACAAAGCAAACATGCAGATCGAAGTGGTTCACCAGGACGATTGTAATAAATCCATCGCGGACATGGTGAAATTTGCCCAGGACTACAAGGCAAATCCCAACACCACCGGCGTGTTCGCTTCCTTCATGGGCGACGGTATGCCCATGTTCTTCGCCGCACTGGCGAAAGAGCTGGAGCCCCTCGGCCCGGAATACCAGCCCATCGCTTTTTACAGCATGGGTAAAAGCTACGGCGAAGACAAGCTGATGGGCCCCGCCGAATGGAAAGTGGACCCGAAGAATGCACTCGGCAAAACCGTAGCCTGCGTACTGCGCGACGGCGACATGAACATCCTGGTGAAATGGGCGGGCGACAACGGCCTGCGCGTGAACCCCGATGAGACCTCCTTCGACCGCAACGCCATCAACCTCATTGCCGCCAACGACTTCCTGGACGCCGCCAACAAATACATTGCCGGCTACAGTGAAAGCCGCAAGCTGGTCGAGAATGGCAAGAAGATCGCGAAAGACACGACCGTAGGCGTAGACGGTGTTGCCACCTGGACGCCCGGCGACGTGAACATCGCCCAGAAAAAAGGCGGCCTGATCAACATCGCCACCACGCGTGAATACGCCGCGCAGATGCCGAACATCACGATCACCATCAAGAAGTTCGCGAACGATCACAGGACCGACATCGAGAACCTGATCATGGCGCTGGCCCAGGCCGGCGACCAGGTGCGCTCCTTCAACGAAGCCAAACAATTCGCGGCAGACGTTTCCGCGAAAGTGTATAACGAGCAGAATGGCGCTTACTGGCTGAAATACTACAACGGCGGCGAAGAAAAAGACGCGCAGGGTGTGAACATCCACCTCGGCGGCTCTATGGCCTACAACCTGGCCGACGCTGCGAACATGTTCGGCCTCGGCGACGACAAGCTGGACCGTTACAAGATCGTATACGGCACCTTCGGCGACATCCTCGTGAAAATGTACCCCGAGCTGGTGCCTTCCTACCCGGTGTACAACAAGGTGGTAGACAAATCCTTCCTGGCTTCCGTGGTGAGCAATCACCCCGAGCTGCTTACCGGCACCGCCATCAAGGAGCAATATGCCGCCGAGATCACCAAGGAAGTATCTTCCAAATCGGTACAGGTGCAGTTTGAGACCGGCAGCGCCATCATCAAACCCGAATCTTACGCCGTGCTGGACGATATCCTGAAAAGCGCCGTAGTGGCTGAAGGCCTGAAGCTGGGTATCTACGGGCATACGGACAATGTGGGCAACGACGCTTCCAACATGAAGCTCTCCAACGAGCGTGCAGAGTCCGTAAGGGCTTACCTCCAGGGTAAAGGCCTTGCCGCTGCAAGGCTCGAATCCAAAGGCTTCGGCGCTTCCAGGCCCGAGGCGGACAACGGTACTGCCGAAGGCCGCGCCAAAAACCGCCGCGTGCAGATCGTACTGGGTAACTAATCTTTCTTTTCCCGTTGCCGGCTGCCCTTTGCGCAGCCGGCAACGTTACAAACCTGCTTCATGAATAAACTCAAGGCAATATTTGAACCGCTGCGGGTGCTGGACAAACGGACCATGACCATCCTGCTGGTGGCGGAGGCTGCGATAGCCCTGCTGGTGTGGCAATTGAGCGGCGGCGGGCTGATTCCCACGCCGGATAAGGTATTGAAGGCCATCGGCACCATCTTCACGATGCCCGATTTTATTGACAACCTGTTTGCCAGTATTACGCTCACCATAAAAGGCATGGGCATTTCCATCATCATTGCCCTCATCATCAGCTACCTGTCCATCGTGCCGTTCTTCCAACCCATAGCCAGGTTCGTGATCAAATGCCGTTACCTGACGCTCACCGGCCTCATATTCCTGTTCACCCTGCTCACCCAGAACGGCGGGCAGCTGAAGCTGAGCCTGCTGATATTCGGCATCGTGCCTTTTTTCGTGACCTCGCTGCTGGGTGTGATAGAGAACATCAACAAGCAGGAATACGAGCTTTGCACCACCCTGCGCATGAACAGCTGGCAGAGCCTCTGGGAAGTGATTATCGTGGGCCGGCTGGACCAGGTGTTTGAAGTGATGCGGCAGAACTTTGCCATTGCATGGCTCATGATCACCTCCGTGGAAGGCCTCAGTATGAGCCAGGGCGGCCTCGGCGTGATGCTCATTAAAGCCAACAAATACGTGCAGCTGGATATCGTGTTCGGAACGCTCGTGATCATTTTCGTGCTGGGCATCTTTTTTGACTTTATCCTGGGGCTTTTCCGCCACTGGTTATTCCCTTACACTAAACTGCATACCCGCTGATGAACGCATATAGCAAAAACAAAATACTGCTGAGCGCCGAGAACATCCACCTGCAATACGGTGAGAAAAAGATACTGCGGGAAGTGAATTTCCAGATCCACGACATCCAGCGCGATGGTGTGCAGCAGGGCCAGGTAGTGGCACTGATAGGAAGGAGCGGCATCGGTAAAACGCAGCTTTTCAAAACCCTCTCCGGCCTCATACAGCCAACGGAAGGAGTGGTGAGGATCGGGGAAGACCAGCATCCCGTGAAAGCGGGGCAGGTGGGCATTGTGCCGCAGAACTACATCCTCTTCAACCACCGCACGATCTACCGCAACCTGAAGATCGGGCTGGACAATTCAGGCGTAAACCTCACCGATGAAGAAAAGAAACGCGTGATCCACGATTACGCAGAGACCTTCGAACTGAGTGAGCACCTGAATAAATATCCCGCCCAGCTGAGCGGCGGCCAGCGCCAGCGCGTAAGCATCATCCAGCAGGTGCTGACGGGCAATAAGTTCATCCTGCTGGACGAGCCTTTTTCCGGGCTGGACATCCTGATGGTGGACAAAGTGATAGCACTCCTCCTGAAAGTATCTACCCTGAGCGAGCACAACACGCTCATCATCGTCAGCCACGACATCGAGAATGCCACGGCTGTGGCGGATACCGTGTGGATACTGGGCAACGAGGACGGGAAAGCAGGGGCTACCATTAAAAAAGAATACGACCTGTGCGAAATGGGCCTTGCATGGCAACCGGATATTCGCACAGATCGCAGGTTTGTGGAGCTGATCAGTGAAATTAAAAAACAGTTGTAGGTTGATATCAGCTGAAAAGAGAGGCGGTGCTACCGGCCTCTCTTTTTTATTTTTAGTAGGTAAGCACAGGCTCCAGGTCTTTGGCCTGGTCTATCATACCCGTTATCTCAGAAAGAGTGGGCACCCTGCCGCTGAGGTTCTTGAGCGCGTTCAGCTCGGTCACTTTCGCATGCAGGTTTTCGGGATTGCGGTTGCGCAGTTCCTTCACCGTATCCACCCCGGCGGCTTCCAGCAGCTCGGCGAACTGGTCGCCCACGCCGTTGATGCGCATGAGGTCCGCATGGTTCACCCAGGTGAGTATCAGTGATTCCGGTATGCCGGTAGATTCAGACAGCCTGGTGCGGCCGGATTTGGTGCCGCCGTCTTCCAGCAATTTAGCCACAGTATTAATGCCGATGCCTATCAGCTTGCTTGCGTAATTGGGGCCTATCCCCTGGATCTCTTGAATCGGATAGCTCATAAGAATTGTTTTAGCAGTTCGGAAATTAACGAAAACGCATAACCTGCCCGAAAAAAATATGTTAAATCGTCGTGAATCAGGTAAAATGGCCGGCTAAAACCGCATAACTATTACATTTGCAGGATGAAAAGATCGATCGCATTATTGCTTTTGTTACCGCAACTGCTCAAAGCGCAAGAACTTCCGGAAAAACACTACCCGAAAGGATATTTCAGGAACCCGCTGAATGTGCCGATAGAGCTGGCGGGGAATTTCGGTGAACTGCGGCCCAACCACTTCCATTCCGGGCTGGACCTCAAGACCCAGCAGCGGGAGAACCTTCCCGTACATGCCGCGGCCGAAGGATATGTAAGCCGCATCGGCGTGAGCCACCTCGGCTTCGGCAACGTGCTTTACATCACCCACCCTAATGGCTACACGACCGTGTACGCCCACCTGAACAAATTCTATCCCCTGCTGGACGAATACGTTACCCGCAAACAATATGAGCTGGAAAACTGGGCGGTAGACCTGGTGGTACCCCCCAACCTTTTCCCTGTGAAAAAAGGGGAGTTCGTGGCCTGGAGCGGTAATACCGGCGGCTCTGCCGGCCCGCACCTGCACTTTGAGATAAGGGATTCCAAAACCGAAAAACCGCTGAACCCCATGCTTTTCGGTTTCAGCATCCCGGATACGCGGGCGCCGGAGATATCGCGCATCGTAGTGTACGACCGCAACCGCAGCCTCTATGAGCAAACGTCTGTGACCATCCCGGTGAAGCGCACCAAATCGGGCGATTACGTGGCCTCGAAGCCGCTGGTGAAAGTGTCCACCAACAAAGTAGGCCTGGGCCTCAGCGCGCTGGACCGCCAGAGCAATTCGCCCAATCCCAACGGCATCTATGAAGCATTGCTGATCCGCGACGGGCAGGCGGATTGCGGTTTCCAGCTGGATAATATCGGATACGACGAAACCCGTTACCTCAACGCCCATATCGATTACAAGCTCAAAAAAGGCGGCGGCCCCTATGTGCAACTGCTGTTTGCGCTGCCCGGCAACCGCCTGGACATCTACCACGATCTCGCCGGCGACGGCATCATCGACCTGTCTGACAGGCAGCCCCACCCCGTGACCCTCCGCGTAACCGATGCTTACGGCAACCGGTCGGAAGTGAAGCTCACACTGCAGCAGGAAAGCGGCCCGGCTCCCGTGCCGGTATGCGCCAACCGCATGTATCCCGAAAGCCGCAATATCTTTGAGAACAACCAGGTGGAGTTTTTCCTTGAAGAGGGAAGCCTGTACGACGAAATATGCTTCCGCTTCGTGGAATTGCCCAATGCCGCCGCATTTTCCAATACCTACCGCCTGCATACCGCGCTGGTGCCGGTGCATTATAACTTCGGGCTGCGCATAAAACCCACCAAACCCGTGCCGGCGGAATGGAACGACAAGATGGTGATCGTCCGGAAAGGCCTGGGTGAAAGCATTTCCGCCGCAGTGCCGGAAAACGGCTGGTTCAAAGGCACCTTCCGCGACCTGGGGGATTTTTACCTGGCAGTGGATACCATCGCACCACGCGTAACGGCTCTCGGCGCCCTGAAACCAAACGCAAACCTTTCAAAAGCAACGAGAATGGCGTTTTCCATGAACGATGCCAGCGGCATCAAATCGTACCGCGCAGAATTAGATGGAAAATGGTTGCGGTTATCGCGAAAAAGTAATGTACTTTCTTATAACTTTGATGAGCATTGTCCACCAGGTAACCATACGCTGACGTTAACCGTTACCGACATTGCCAACAATCAAACCACATATACTTTACCGTTTAAACGCTAGTAAAACCATGACGCACCTCAAAGAAGGGGACATCGCCCCCGCATTTGCCGCCCTGGACCAGCATGGCAATACTGTTTCGCTGGCCGATTTCAAAGGAAAAAAAGTGATCCTTTATTTTTATCCTCACGACATGACCCCGGGCTGTACCACCCAGTCGTGCAACCTCCGGGATCACTACTCGCAACTGTTAAAAAGAGGCTATGCGGTGATAGGCGTGAGCGAAGACGACCAGAAGAGCCACAAAAAATTTGCAGAAAAGTATGAGCTGCCTTTCCCCCTGCTGGTAGACGAGAGCCATACCATCCTGAACGACTATGGCGTTTGGGGCGAAAAGACCTTCATGGGCCGCACATACGACGGTACGCACCGCACTACTTTCCTGATAGATGAAGAGGGGAATATCGCACACATCATTCATACTCCCAACAACGGCGATCACGCGCGCGAGATCATTGAGCTGTGGGAAGGAAATACGGAAGGCTGGGAACCGGTGGTAAGGCCGGAAGACCCGTCTGCCGAAACAGAGCCCGTGGAAGAGGATGCCAGCGAAGCGGAAAATGAAGAAGATGGCGTGGAAGTAGAAATGGATATAGTAGACGAAGATGATGATGAGGAGGAAGACGATGAAGAAGGACCCGCTGCCGCTGCACCCGCCCCCGCTGTTGCACCCAAGACGAAAGCAACGCCCAAAGCAAAGACGAAAACCGCGGTAAAAGCGCCGGCCGCACCTAAAGCCAAAGCAAAAGCCGCCACTAAAGCAGCTCCTAAGGCAAAAGCCAAGACCGCGGCTAAAGCGAAAGCCAAAACCGCTGCAACAGCCAAGCCCGCTAAAAAAGCAGCCGCCAAAAAGGCAACTGCACCTAAAGCAAAGGCCAGAACCGCAGCGAAAGCTAAAGTAGCTCCCAAAGCTAAAGCCAAAGTAGCCGCCAAAAAAGCAGCTCCCAAAGCCAAGGCAAAAACAGCCGCTAAAGCAGCTCCGAAGGCAAAAGCCAAAACCACCGCCAAGGCAAAAGCAGCACCCAAAGCGAAAGTAGCCGCTAAAAAAGCTGCCCCGAAAGCGAAGGCTAAAACTGCTGCCAAA
>CBFHAF010000172.1:0-8085 GCA_965653435.1 uncultured Chitinophaga sp. | reverse complement strand
ACTAAAGCCCTGCTAAAGCATTACTGTCCTGGTATAGGTTGACACCTGGCCAAACAGCACTCCTTGCGGGCGGAAAACGCCACTTATCTCGCCGTAAACGGTTCCATCAGTTCCACCCTTGTGCCATCAGCATCAAACAGGTTCAACAGCCAGCGGTTGTTGCGGCCGATGCGGGGGGAAGGCACGTTGCCGGCACGGAAGCGCAGGGCGTCCACTGCTTTCTGCATATCCGGCACCATCAGGGCGATGTGATGCGCGGAGCCAAGCTGGCGGCGGCTGGCGGGCGGTTTTACCAGCATATATTCAATGTAATCGGTGCTTTCTGGCAGCCGCATGTTGATCCAGCTGGTCACGCTGTCTGTAGCCCCGCCCCGCCAGGTTTCCGAAAAACCCAGGATGGCAGCGTAGAAAGAGTCCGCCCGCACCGGGTCCGCGATGGTTAGGCCTGCGTGGAGAATGCGGTCAGAAATGGCGGGAGTGCTTACCGGTTTGCCGGCGGGGAACTGTACGAATAATATCCGGTGGCCGTCCGGGTCTTTTACGGCAATTGCGGACTTATCCGGCCCGGGTTGAACCTGGATGCCTTTTTGCATGAGATAAGCCTTCATTGCGCTTATATCGGTGGTTTGAAAGGCCAGGCCCAGCAACCGGTCGTCCTGCGACGGAGGCAGGCCGTCCTTTACGTGTATCCATTGCCGGGCGTTTACCTGCGCGGTCAGCCGGTGCGGGGCCCGCTGGAGCGGGTAACCCAGGTAATCCCCGTAAAATTTCACGGCAGAATCCAGGTGGCTCACCTGTATCTCAACGTAAGCGATGCCTGTGATCTCCGGCCGCTGCACCTGCTGCGCTACCGCCTTTCCGGCGGTAAGCCCCGTCAGCAGGCAAAGGAAAAGTTGTTTCATAACAAATGGAATTCCTTCCAAAATACAAATTTTAACCCCTCATCTCCTGTACTTTCCTGACTTGTATATTCCTCTCATTTTTAATTATTTATCCTTTTGAATAAGATGCCTCCGCTATATAATATAGCATGGTATTGTGCGCGGGGGCTATATTATTACTTTTTAATTTTTGTTATCTTTACATGCCTAAAAAGACAGTTCTACCCAATGAAGCCCAGACTCAGCTGCCTGTTGATTGACGATGATAGGGATGACCAGGAAATATTCAAACTCGCTTTGCAGGATGTAAACGGGGAGGTATTTTGCCTGACTGCGGATGACGGTATCAAAGGCTTGCAAATGCTGCAACCTGAAAAAAACTTCATTCCCACCTATATTTTCCTGGACCTTAACATGCCGCGCATGACCGGCAGGGATTGCCTGAACGCCATCAAATCCGACCCGTTGCTGGCAGACATTCCCGTAGTGATCTATTCCACTTCCTCAGACCCGAAGGACATACAGGATACCAAAGAGCTGGGCGCCGCGGCTTATGTGGTGAAACAATACAGCATGGCATCGCTGAAAGATATCCTCAGGCGTTATTTCAACTGAAAAACATAAGGGGAACAACACCTATCACCGTGCTGTTCCCCTTCACATATCCAGTCTCTGATTCGTTACTTTTTAGGCGTCACTGCTGATCCGTTCCGTACTTCATCATTGGCCTTTTCCATAAGCATATCTCCGGGCTGTAAGTCCCCGAATATTTCCGTTTTTCCATCTGCTTCCCGTCCTTTCCGTACGTCCACCCATTCCGCTTTGCCGTTCTTCACCCGGATGACGAATATTTTTTCCGTGCTGTTGGCCACGGCGGTGGTGGGCACTACAAACACACTGTCTGCGGTATTGAGCGGGATGCTCACTTCGGCCACCATGCCGGGCAGTAATTTTTTATCGTTGTTGGTCACGTCCATTTCCACACGCTGGCTTCTCAACCGGCTGTCCAGCGTACCGGAGAGGCGGTTTACGCTCGCTTTGAACTCCTGGCCGGGCAACGATTTCACGGTGAATTTCACATCGCTTTTGCTGCCGAGGTAAGCGGTATACGCTTCGGGTATAGCCAGCACCAGGCGCAGCTTCTTTTGTTCCTGGAGAGTGAACAGCGGCATTTCGGATCCTTTGCCGGAAGGGCCCACATAGGCGCCGGCGCTCACGTTGCGGCTGCTGATCACGCCTGCAAAAGGAGCGCGGATCTCCAGGTAATTGCGGTTATCGGAAATTTCGCGGTAAGCGGCCCGGGCTGCCTCCTGCTGCGCGAAATCTGATTTCTGTTTGGCCAGCGCCAGGTCCAGGTCGTTTTGCGACACGGTGCCGGGCGTAAGGCTGGTTTGGTACAGGCGGTCGTAATTGGCCTTGCTGGCCAGGTATACGGCCTCCTGGCTGCGCAGCCGCGATTCCGCGCCTGCCAGCTGGCTGCTGAGCTCGGGCGCTTCCAGGGTGGCCAATACCTGGCCGGCGCCTACATTAGAGCCCACATCCACGTACAGCTTTTTTACAAAGCTGTTCACCTTCGCGTAAAGGTCTACCTGCTGAAATGCCACCAGCTCGCCGGGCATTCTGAGGGAGGCGGAGAATATCTGTTTTTCCAGCGCAAAGGTGCTCACTGCCGCAGGCAGCGCCTCTTCGGATTTTTTATTATCCGGTTTGCTTTGCGAAACGCCGCATCCGGCCAGCAGCACTGCCGCCATCAGTACGCGCACCGGCGTTTTATTGATGATTGTGATCATACAGGGAGGGTATATAATGTTTACTTTCTTTGTTTTCAGGATTGAGGGAAACGGAAGCAATGGATGCTTTTTTCTGCACCATGGCAAACACCAGCGGCAATATAAGCAGCGCCGCGGCAGTGGAAGCCACCAGCCCGCCGATCACCGCCCGGCCGAGGGGAGACACCTGGTCGCCGCCTTCGCCGTGGCCGATCGCCATCGGTATCATACCGGCCACCATCGCAAGGCTCGTCATCAGGATGGGCCTGAGCCTCAGCGCAGCCGCTTCCTTCGCGCTCGCAACCGAATCGCCGTTATGCCGCCGCAGGTGCTCCGCATTCGTGATCAGCAGCACCGCGTTGGAAATGGATACGCCTACAGACATGATGATGCCCATATACGATTGCAGGTTAAGCGTGCTGCCCGTGATGTTCAGCAATACCAGCGAGCCGAGTATTACCGCGGGCACCGTGGTAAGCACCACGAAAGATACGCTGAAGCTCTGGAAGTTCGCCGCCAGCATAAGGAAGATCACCACTACCGCTATCAGCAGGCCGCTTTGCAGGTTGTCCAGCGTTTCGGTGAGGGTGTTGGTCATACCCACCGGTTCCACGCTCAGCCCGCGGGGTAATTCGCCCAGCGATGCGATCGCTTTCCGCACATCTTCCGAAGCGCTGCCAAGGTCTTTATCGTTCAGGTTGGCGGTAACAGACAGCATGGGCATGGCGCCGAGGTTGTCGTTCTCACCGTAAGTGGTTTCCTGCCGGATGGTGGCTACATCGCCCAGCACGGGGCGCGCGGCGTTCTTCTGCAGGGGTATCTCCGCAATTTCATCCAGGCTGTTCATCTTGTTCTCAGGGATCTGCACCTGCACGCTATACATGAGGCCGGCCTTTTCATCTACCCATACGTTCTTTTCCGTAAGGCGCGATGAGGAGGTAGAAGCTATCAGCGAGCGCGTTACGTCCGTCATATCCACGTTCAGCTGCGCGAGGCGCGTACGGTCCACTTCGATGTTGATGGACGGGTATTTGGTGCTCTGCATCAGCTGCACGTCACGCATGTACGGCACCTGCTTCAGCTTGTCGATCATTTTGTTCGCATATTCTTCATTCAGCTTTTTATTCCTGCCCGAGATGCGCACTTCCACCGGTGTGGGCGAGCCCTGGCTGAGGATCTTGTCCGTCAGCTCTATCGGCTCGAAGGAAAGCTGCAGGTCAGGCGCGGTTTCTTTCAGCTTCGCGCGGACCTGTTCTTTTACTTCATCCAGCTCGAAATGTTTTTCTTTATTCAGGCTCACCTGTATCACCGCTTCGTGCGGGCCGGGCATGAACAGGTAGATCGGGCTTACGGAAAACAGCGAGGGGTGCTGGCCTACATAGGCGGAGGTGATGGAAATGTTTTCTTTCCCCACCACGTCTTCGATGGCGCGCAGCGCGGTAAGCGTTTTGGCTTCTGTGCGTTCCATACGCGTGCCTTCTTCGGCCCTGATCCTTACCTGGAACTGGCCGCCGTTGGTGCGGGGCAACACGTCGCGGCCGATGCCGGAAAGCAGCCATACGGCCAGCCCGCTGATGATCACGAGGTATGCGATCACGATGGGTACGCGGTAAGGCATGATCCTGTCGATAAACCGCATGAAACGTGCGCGGAATTTTTCAAAGCGGGACACTTTGCCGTCCGCATTGCTGTCCGCACGTTCCACCAGCACTTTTTTCTGGTCCCAGGTATCGTTCTCTGATGCCGGAACATGTGTTTTCTTATGGCCTTTCATGATCCAGTTGGCCATTACGGGCACAAAGGTCTGTGAAAGGAAATAGGATGTGACCATGGAGAAGCCGATCGCCAGAGCCAGCGGCAAAAACAGGGAGCCGGGGATGCCGCTCATGGTGAAAGCGGGCGCAAACACGGCGAGGATACAGAAGAGGATCAGCAGTTTGGGGAACGCGATCTCCTTGCACGCATCCCAGATGGCCAGTGCTTTTGGCTTGCCCATATCCAGGTGCTGGTGAATATTTTCTATCGTTACCGTACTCTCGTCCACCAGGATGCCGATGGCCAGGGCAAGCCCGCTCAGCGTCATGATATTGATGGTTTGCCCGAAGAGGCTGAGGAACAGCACGCCGGAGATGATGGATACGGGAATGGTCATGATCACGATGAGCGCACCGCGGAGGTCTCCCAGGAAAAGCACCACCATCAGCCCGGTGAGTATGGCGCCGATAACGCCTTCGTTGATGAGGCTTTTCACGGCGTTCATCACATAGGTGCTCTGGTCGAACTCATAGGTGAGCGATACGTCTTCCGGCAGCTGCGACTGCAGCTTGGGGATGGCTTTCTTCAGGTTCTGCACCACTTCCCAGGTGGAAGCGTCTGCGGATTTGGCCACGTTGAGGTATACAGAACGTTTACCGTTCACCAGGGCATATCCGGCGGCGATGTCCGCACCGTCCTCAACTGTGGCCACATCGCGCAGGTAAAGGTTTTGCACGCCGCCCTTGAACAGGGGGATGTTCTCAAAATCCTTGATGTTGCGGATGATCGTATTCGTAGGAGTGATATAGTTCTTGTCGCCGATGCGCACGTTGCCGGAAGGCGCCGTCTGGTTGTTCAGCCGCAGTGCCTCCACCAGCTGGTCGGGTGTAAGCTGGTGCGCGCGCAGCAGTTCGGGGTCGGCCTTGATCACCACGGTGCGGATGTTGCCGCCGAAAGGCGGCGGCGCCACCAGGCCGGGAATGGAGGTGAAGGAAGCACGCACGTATACGTTCGCCAGGTCCATCAGCTCGTTGTTCGTACGTTTTTCGCTGCTCAATACCAGCTCGCCAACGGGCAGGGTAGACACGTCGAAGCGGACGATGAACGGCGGCTGGGAGCCCGGCGGGAAAATGGCCTGCGCGCGGTTGGAGAATGCGGACACTTCCGCCGCGGCCTGGCTCATATTGGTGCCCGGGTAAAAGCTGAGCTTCATCAGCATCAGCCCCTGCACGTTCTTTGTTTCAATGGATTTCAGGCCGTTCACGAACAGCAGGATGTTCACGTAGTTCTTTGCGAAGAACGCTTCCATCTGGTTGGGCGTATAACCGCCGAAAGGGTGTGCAATGTAAAGCACCGGCAGTTCCAGCTTGGGGAAGATGTCCACCTTCACGTCCCGCACTGCCTTGATGCCGAAGAAAAACAGCCCCGCCACCAGTACGAGTACGGTGATCGGTTTTTCCAGTGCGCTTCTGATAAGTCCCATTATATTGTATAATTAGAATTCATTGATAAATAACCCGAAATTCCCCACAGCCGCGGCTTTCAGCAGCAGCGCCTGCCACACGTTGCTATACGCCACCTCGCGGTCGGTTTCGGCGCGGTTGAGGGTATACAGCGCCTGCGTTACGTCTACCAGCGTGCTGAGCCCGTTGCGGTACATCACGGTTTTTTGCAGGTACGCCTGCGATGCGCTGCTGATCTGGATGCCGGCTTCGCGGTAGTTGTCCAGCGCGTTCTTCATCTTCGCATCCGCCAGCACCATTTGTGCTTTCAGCTGCTGGTCCACTACTGTCATTTCGTTTTCCAGGGCCCGGGAGGTAAAACGTTGCGCGGCGCTTTGCTGCTTCACGCGAAGCGGGCTGGTCAGGTTCCAGGTTACGCCCACGCCCAGCAAATAGTTGCTGCGGCTGGGCTTGATGCCTTCCCAGTAATCGTGGGTGAAAGCCGTCTGGTCCTGAGCATAAGCGGAGCTGAACCCGGAGGCCCTGGTCTGCATCACGCTGAAGAAGCTGAATGCCGGGAAATTGAGCGTGCGGATATATTTTTCCTGCTCGCGGCTGAGCGCGATGCGGCTTTGGTAGAATTGCAGCACGGGATGCGTTTCGCCCTGGAAGCTGAGGGTATCGGTAACCACGGCGGGCAGGCGGGTGAGGAAGAGGCTGTCCAGCGAAAAATCCTGCGGGGGTATGCCCATCAGCTGCGCCAGCTGGTTGCTTTGTTCCTGTTCCAGGTCTATGGAGCGGGTGAGGGCGATGCGGGCGCTGGCCACTTCGGCATTGGCGAGCGATGAATCTACCCCGGCAATGAGGCCGTTGCTGGCGCGGCGGGTCACTACGGACCGGAAGGTATCGGCTCTTTCGAGGTTCCTCCGCCAGCTCTGGGTGAGGCGCTGTGCAGCCAGCAGGTTCAGGTAGGCGGCGGCTACTTTCACCTCATGCCGGAACTGTTCCTGCTGCCAGTCGTATTCGTCGCGGCGGGCAAGTGTTTCGGCTGTTTTCACCCGCTCTTTCATACGCCCGAAAGCGAAGAACTCCCAGTTGATATTGGCGAGGTAAAGCGCGCCGAAAGCGGCGTTCCAGTTCTGTTCGGGCAGGGGAAGGCCGGAGGATGCAACCCCCAGGCCGCCGAAGCCGTACAAAGGCCCGTTCTGCCCGTTCACTGTACCATAGTCCTGCTGGGCTGAGATATTCAGGTTGGGAAGATAGTCCCGTTTCACTTGTTGTACGGTCGCCTTGGAGGCATTCACATAGTTAGCTTTGGCCTTGATCGTGCCATAATTGTTCAACGCCGTTTGTACCGCATCTTTCATGGTCAGCACCTGTGCTTTTGCGCTCCAGGTACTACTGAGAAGGATAACAGACAACAGCAGGCGAACAGCAGAGCGTTGTGTCATCTTGATTAAATGAGCGATTTAAAAAGCATGGGCAGCTTTAAAGCTGGATTTTCTCATGCAAATAGCGCTCATCATTTTGAAGCAATTTTGAAGAATTGGAACCGCCGGGGAAGGCGATGGTGATCACATGCAGGCCAGAGGCAAACTGGTAGCGGATCTGGAAGGAATTTATGTCGCAGATCTGTTTGACGATCGACAGGCCGATGCCGATGGAATGATTGCATTGCGTGCCCTTTTTGAAGCGCTGGAACATTTCTTCGGGGTTGCCGGTAGGCGGCACGCCGGTGTTCATGATGCGCAGGCATTCCCTGTCCAGCGCTACTTCTATGCGGCCGTTGGGAATGTTATGGCGGATGGCATTGCTGATGAGGTTGTTCAGTAAAATGTCCACCAGCGCGGAATGCAGCTTCACGTCCACATCGTCCTCGATCCGGCAGTCCAGCCGCAGGCCTTTCAGCGTGATCAGGTCGCCGAAAGTGCCCATGGCCTCTTTGGCGTATTTGCTGAAGGATACTTCTTCTTTGGATTCGTATTCGTTGTTCTCCAGGCGAGACAGCAGTACGAGCGAGCGGTTGATGTGCGTGAGCTTGTCCACGGAGTTCTGCATGTCGGAGATCAGCACGGCCTGCTCTCCCCGGATGTCCGACTCGGAAAGCAGCTCCAGCTTGCTGCGGATAATGGCCAGCGGCGTTTGCAGCTCGTGGCTGGCGTTCTCGGCGAATTCTTTGAGGGAGATATAATCGTCCACCGCTTTATCCGTCATTTTGCCAACGTAGCTGTTCAGCTC
>CBFHAF010000171.1:0-8131 GCA_965653435.1 uncultured Chitinophaga sp. | reverse complement strand
AACTTGATAACCCGGTAACATGAAAGAACAGGATCATATATTCCAGTTATACATACAGCACCTTTCGGGGGAACTGACACCCGAGGAGGAAAGTTATATCGAAAAGAAACTGAAGGAAGATGAAGGTTTCAAGGCCGTGTGGGCTTCATTTTCCGAAGGCGACCGGGCCCGGCGCACGGAAGCTTTTGCCCGCGACCTTTCTACGGACGGGGCGCTGGCCGAAATGAAGGGCCGGAGAACTTCCCGCGGCAGCGTACGCCGCATGTGGTATGCCGCCGCCGCTGTGGTAGCCGGCCTGGCGGTCACCGGGAGCGTGTTGTTGTGGCCGTCCCCAAAAAATACGCAGACCGCTGCGCAATTGCCGGAGCTGCCTTCCAGCGCGGTGAACCTCGTGCTGGCCAACGGGCAGACCATCACCCTGAATGGCGACAGCACACAAACGATCGCGCTGCAGCATGCTACGCTCAGCAACAGCAACGGCACACTCGCCTATCAAAGCACCGATACTTCCAGCAGCACGCTGCGCGTGCCGGCGGGCGGCAGCTATAAAATGGTGCTGGCCGACGGTACCACCGTTTGGCTCAATGCCTCCAGCAGCCTGCGTTTCCCGTTCAGCTTCGCCGGCCCCACCCGCGAGGTGTACGTGGAAGGCGAGGCGTTTTTCAAAGTCGCCAGAGACGCGCAGCATCCCTTTATCGTACATACGCCCCAGACGCAGGTACGCGTGCTGGGCACTTCCTTCAATATAAACACCTATGAGCCCGGCGCGGAGCGCACTTCTCTCGTGGAAGGCAGCGTGCAGATGCACAGCCGCAACGGGCAGCAGCTCACATTAAAACCCGGGCTGCAGGCCGGGTTCTCCGGCGAAGGCTTTAGTACCGTTCCTTTCGATGAAGAGGAAGTAACGGCCTGGATGGGCGGGGTATATTACTTCCACAAAATGCCTGTAACGGCCATCACGGCCGCCGCGTCCCGTTTTTACGGTATCCGCTTCCAGGCGGAAGGGGAGCGGTTCGCCAAAGTGACCGTTACCGGCGTGATGGACAGGGCGCGCCTGCAGGAGTTCCTCAACGACCTGGAAACTACGGCCGGAGCGGAAATTCAGATCGAGAACCAGACCGTTTACCTGAAATAATTTTGTGATAAGGCAACGTTGACCGCAAAGGTGTTATTGCGGAGCCACGTCAGGGAAGAGTCCCCATTGAGAGGAGTAGCAAGGATTTGCGCAGGAGGCATGACGAACAAAAGTCGTCATTGCGGGGGAGCAGCGAGGGATTTGCGCCGGGCGCGACGAAACAATCTCTTCCAATATTGGGTTACCCCAAGTCAATGCGGGAGATTGCTTCGTCGCCCCACCCGCCTTAGCTCTGCTGCTTCTCGCAATGACGTAAAGGCCCACCCGCCTTAGCTCTGCTGCTCGTCGCAATGACGTAAAGGCCCCACCCTGCTGCTTCTCGCAATGACGGGTTTCGCAGGTGGTTGCTTCGTCGCTCCGCGCGCTTTGGCTTTACTGCTCCTAAATGACGGGTTTGCCGGAAGATCGCTTCGCCGCTCCACCTGCGTTCGCGCCGCTTCCAGCAATGACGGTTTTACGGGGCGTTTGCTTCGCCGTCTACCGTTTTAGCCCGCTGCTCCCGGCAATGAAGGCTTTTCCTGTATCGAAATAACCAGGCGGATAATTATTTTAAAAAAAATTCTTCCCGCTGTCACCCATTTCGAATAAACGGGTGTAGTTATGCTGAATATCAACCAAACCAATTGTTCCGAAATGAGAAAATGTATGCGCAACCGGCAGGCTATGCGGCTCCTCGTGCTTAGCTGCATCCTGTTTTCCATGTTGCTGCCCGCCACGGGGCAGGTAAAAGATCCCTCCCTTCAAACGCCGGTAACAGTGGCAGGCAACGGCATGAGCCTGCTGCAGGTGTTCAGGAGCATTAAAAAACAAACCGGCTTCACCCTCGTATACAGCAACCAATTGCTGAACGACGGCGAAAAGATGGACCTCAACTTCCGCAACACCCGCCTGAAAGAGGTGCTGGATTTTGTGCTGAAGAACAAAGGCATCGTGTACGAAGTGCGGAGCAACCGCATCGTGCTGGACCGAAAACCGCCCGAAGAAGCGCCGGCAAAGACTTTGACGGTGCAGGACGAAAAGCGGGAAGAAGCGGTGAAAGGGCAGGTGATGGATGCTGAAGGCAACGCCCTGCCCGGCGTGACAGTGTCCGTGAACGGCACCAGCCGCGGCGTGATCACCGATGCCCTCGGCATATTCACTATTCCCGCAGCTCCGGGCGAAGTGCTGAAAGTGGTAATGATCGGCATGAACACCGAGGAAATAAAACTCGCCGGTCAGAAAGTACTGAAAGTGACCCTCACCCAAAAGGTTGACAAGCTGAATGAAGTGGTGGTAGTGGGTTTCGGCAAGCAGAAAAAAGTAACCGTAACCGGTTCCGTGGCTACCGTGAACATGCAGGACATGCAGGTGCCCGTGCGCTCGCTTACCAATAACCTGGCCGGTAAAGTGGCCGGCGTTATTTCCATGCAAAGCGGCGGCGGCGAGCCCGGCTACGACAATCCCAATTTCACACTGCGCGGCATCGGCACCTTCGCCGGCAGCGTGAGCCCGCTCATTATCGTGGACGGCGTGCAGAGGGAAGACGTGAACAGCACCTACGGCGGCGCATTCAACAACATCGACCCCGAAGACATCCAGAGCATCAGCCTGCTGAAAGACGCTTCCGCCACCGCCGTATACGGCGCCCGTGGCGCGAACGGCGTGCTCATCATTACCACCAAACGCGGCGTGGCCGGCAAACCGAAGGTTTCCGCCAAGGTCGAAGCCGGGTACAATGGCTTCACCAAACTACCCAGCCTGCTTGACGGCGTCACCTTCATGCAGCTGTACAACGAAGCCCAGGAAAACGTTGGCGCACCGCCGGTATATTCAGAAGAGACCATCGCCAAAACCGCCAGCGGCCTCGATCCTTACCTTTATCCAAACGTAAACTGGATAGACCGTATTTACAAAGACTGGGCGCCAATGGCCAATGCCAATGTGAACGTGAGCGGCGGCGGCGAAGCGATGCGTTATTACGTGTCTATGAGCTTTTATAACCAGGACGGGCAGTACAACATAACCAAAGCAAACGGATACAACCCCAATCTTAATTTTAAACGATACGATTTCCGCAGCAATGTGGACCTGAACGTCACCAAAACAACGACCTTATCGCTGAACCTCGCCGCCATGCTGGTGAACAGCCGGTACCCCGGCAACCCGGCCAGCTCCATCTGGTACAATTCATACTCAGCCAATCCCATTTCATTCCCTGTTCAATACCCCGATAATATGTGGGCAGGCCCGCGCAACAACGGCGGCGCCAATCCTTTTAACCTCGTGCAGAACAGCGGCTACAGCACTGAGTTCAGGCCTTCCGTGCAATCCGTGCTCACCCTCACCCAAAAGCTGGACGGCCTTACGAAAGGGCTCAGCGCAACAGGCCGCTTTTCCTTTGACAGCTACAGCGAATTCGGCAACTCGCGCCTGGGCACCAACGATCTCTGGTACGCCGGTTCCCGCACACCTGACGGCAAGCTGAATTTCGAGCGCGTTCGCAACGGCCAGACCTTCCTGGGTTTCAGCCAGTATTCCTCCGGCGAAAGAGTGATGTATGCCGAAGGCAATCTTACATACGACCGCACCTTCGGCGACCATACGTTTGGCGGCCTGCTGGTAGGCACTATCCGCAACCGCCAGTGGGGAACGCCCGGCGACGTGAAACGCTCCATTCCATTCCGCAACCAGAGCCTGGCCGCAAGGGTGACCTACGGTTTCAGGGATAAATACCTTTTTGAGGTAAACATGGGCGCTACCGGTTCGGAGAACTTTGAGCCGGGCAAACGCTGGGGCTTCTTTCCCGCCGTGGCGGCAGGCTGGGTGATCTCCAAAGAAGGGTTCATGCAGGGGCAGGATTTCTTTTCCCTCCTGAAGCTCCGCGCCAGCTATGGTTCTACAGGCAACGATGCGATCTACGGCGACCGTTTCGGATACCTCACTTACCTCGAAGGAGGCGCGGGCATTTCCTTCGGTTCTTCCCCGCAGCTTTACGGCGGCAATTACGCCCGGGTGATAGGCACGGAGAACCTTACCTGGGAAACCTCCGCCAAAACCAACGTAGGGCTGGATATCGGGATTGCGAACAAGATCAATATCACGGTGGATGTGTTCAGAGACGAGCGTAAAGACATCCTCATCCGCCGCAATTCCATTTCTTCCATAGGCGGTTTCGGCCAAAGCGACATCTTCGCCAATATGGGAGAGATGGTGAACAAAGGGATGGACGGCAGCGTGGAATATCTCGCGCAGCTCGGCAGAAATGTTTCCCTGCGTGTGTTCGGCAACCTCACCTACGCCCGCAACAACATCGTTTTCCAGGATAACCCGAAATACCTCTACGACTACCAGCAACCGGAAGGGCGCATGTGGAGCGAGTATTTCGGCTATAAAGCCATCGGCCTGTTTACCGACCAGGATGATGTGGAGAAAAGCCCCACGCAGCTGCGCACCGTTTATCCCGGCGACATCAAATACGAAGACCTTAACGGCGACGGCGTGATCAACAACAACGACCGCACCTACCTCGGCAAATCAGCTTTCCCTGTATGGTCTTACGGTTACGGCTTCAACCTGGGCATCCGCCGTTTTGAATTCAGCGTGCTGTTTGCCGGCGTAGCGGATGTATCCATCATGGCCAACGGCTCACAGACCACACTGAACGATGGATCGTCCAATGGCGTGGGTGTGGTGCCTTTCACGGGCATCGGGCAATATCCTGCGAACATCCTCAGCAATGTGACCGACCGCTGGACGAAAGACAATCCCCGGCAGGATGCCTGGTACCCTCGCCTCACTGTAGCCAACACCTCCGATAATAATTACGTGGACAGCGACTGGTGGCTGAAAGACGGCAGCTTCATGCGCCTCAAACAGGCTTCGCTGAGCTATAACATCATTACGCCGGCCAACCGCGTGAAGGGTGTGAGCCAGCTGCAGGTCTACGCCGCGGGCACCAACCTGCTCACCTTCAGCAAATTCAAACTATGGGACCCCGAGCTGGGCTCCAACGGCGCCAAATACCCGTATTCCAAAACCGTCACCCTGGGGCTGAGGGCACAATTCTAACGTTAAAAGGATGATCATATGAACAAGCATACATACCTGATCCTGCTGTTGTCTTTCGCTTTATTCTCCTGTTCCAAATACCTGGACAAGAAGCCGGACAACCTGCTCACCGAAGAAATGATCTGGACCACCCGCGCCAACGCGGAGAGTTATCTCTACAATGTTTACAGTCATATTTACAATACGAACGGCGACGATTTTGCCACCATGGGCGCCAGCGACGAATCGTCCGTTTCCATCGGCACGGTGGGCGTGCGGCAGATGGTGTCCGGCAACTGGAGCGCATCCAGCGGGTACTTTTATAACTGGGGGCCTTATTACACAGGTATCCGCAAAACATTCGTGTTCGAGCAGAATATCGACAAGGTGCCCGCCCACCAGCTGAGCGCCGAGCTGAAAGCGCAATACAAGGCGGAAGTGCTTTTCCTGCGCGGTTATTTTTACTGGATGATCCTGAAACAGTACGGCCCGTTTGTAAAAGTGACAGACCTGCTGAGCCCGAACGAAGATTATAACAAATATCCCCGCGCGCCTTTCGATGAATGCGTGGCATATATCAATGAACTGATGGATGCGGCGGCCGCCGTGCTGCCCGCCGAATGGGAGTCCAGCACCAACCTGGGCCGCCCCACCAAAGGAAGTTGCTGGGCAATAAAGACCAAAGCCGCCATGCTGGCCGCCAGCCCGCTCTGGAACGGAAACCCTGCTTTCGCCAATTTCAAGAACCAGGATAATACGCCACTGGCGCCGCTCACCGCCGATCCTGACCGCTGGAAGACCGCGGCGGACGCAGCCAAAAAATTAATAGACGGCGGTAAATACAAACTGTTCACCAATCTTGACAACGGCGGCAGCACCTTCGACCCTTATGCTTCCGTTCGCGATGTGCATCTCACCAACTGGAACAACGAGATCATATTTGCGGTGGTTGGCTGGAGCCGCTGGGGATGGACCAAATGCGCATCTCCCGGACCGGGCGGCTACAACATGTATTGCGCCACGCAGAACCTGGTAGATGCATTTGCCATGAAGAACGGCCGCACGATAGACGACCCGCTTTCCGGTTACGTGGAAACAGGTTTTGCCGGTTCCGGCGACGCCGCCCGCCCCTGGGCGCACCGCCAGGGCGAGTGGAACATGTACGCCAACCGCGAAGCGCGCTTTTACGCAAACATCATGTACAATGCACGGCCTGTAGTGCCCGCGCAGAATACGGACGACCGAAATTATTATTCCTCCGACAATAATGCCGACGGGCAGGGGCGCGCGGAATTCTATTACAACGGAAAATCAGGGCAGAAATCCGCCGGCAGCAGCACCATTACCGGCTACCTTGCGCTGAAACGCGTGAGCCCCAGCAGCAACATCCGCTACGACAACGTGAGTTTCCACGGGCCGTATATCCTTATCCGTTATGCCGAGATACTGCTGGATTATGTGGAAGCCCTCAACGAATACGATCCTTCCAATCCCGATATCGTGAAGTACCTGGACGAGATCCGCACCCGCGCGGGCCTGCCCGGTATCGGAACCATATATCCCGACGCCGTGGGCGACAAGGATAAAATGCGTGCGCACATCCTGCGGGAACGCCAGGTGGAACTGGGTTTTGAAGCAGACCGTTACTACACGCTCACGCGCCGCCTGCTGGCAGGCCTGCCGAAATACACCACCATCTATGGACTCGACGTGAATGCCAACGACAACGGGCTGGGCTTTTCCTTCACCCAGTTCTACAACCGTAAAGTATACCAGCAGCGTTACTGGGACAACAAGATGTACCTGTTCCCCATCGCCCAGGGTGATATCGAGCGGGACCGTGCATTGGTGCAGAACCCCGGCTGGTAATTCATTTTTTCAGACCAATCAATCATTCCCGATATGATCAGATCATTTTTCACCTATATCATAGCAGGCAGCCTTCTGCTGGCGGCCTGCAAAAAGGACGATGACAACAACAAACATGTGGCCGGTGCGCCCGTAACGGTAGAAAGCTTCCTGCCCATGCAGGGCGGCAGCGGCACATCGATCCTTATCAGCGGCACCAATTTCGGCGACACCACTGAAGTGGAAGTAAGCATCAACGGCAAACGACTTGCCATAACAGGCAGCAACACCAGGCAGATCATGGCCGTGGTGCCGAGAAAGTGCGGTTCAGGCAAAGTAGTGGTGAAAGTAGGCGGCAAAGAAGTGAGCAGCGATGCGGAATTCAATTATGTGTTTACGCGCAGCGTAACTACGCTGGCTGGCAGCGGCATCGCCGGTTTCGCAAACGGGAAGGGTGAAGACGCCATGTTCCGCTTCAACAGCGAAAGCTGGTACCGCGGAAGCGGCATTGCGGTAGACGACGACCTGAATGTTTACGTGGCAGACCCGGGCAATCACAGCATCCGCAAAATAGACAGCACCGGCAGGGTGACCACCCTGGCAGGCAGCGCCGAAGCGGGCGATAACGACGGCACCGGCGCGGCTGCGCGCTTCCAGATACCATACGGCGTAGCCGTGGACGCGCAGGGCAACGTGTATACCGCGGACCCCGGCAGCTGGAAAATAAAAAAGATCACTCCCCAGGGTGTAGTCACCACCTGGCTGGAGGCAGGCACTGAAACATGGCAGGTGGCTGTGGACAAATCCACCAACGAAGTATTTTATGCCAACAGCGGCGGCGGAGCGATCTACCGCATCCCCTCCCAGGGCAACAAGGTATTGGTGGCGGATGGCATCAACGTACCCGCCGGGCTCGACTTCGACAAGCAAGGCAACCTGTACGTGGCCGCCAGCAACAGGCATGTGATCATCCGGTATGCCAAAGGCAGCTGGGAACCTGCCGTGATCGCCGGCCAGAGCGATGCCCCCGGTTACCTCAACGGTACAGGTACTGCAGCGAAATTTGCCAATCCCTGGGGCCTCACCGTGGATGCGGACGGTAATATTTACATCGCAGGCAAC
>CBFHAF010000170.1:0-8187 GCA_965653435.1 uncultured Chitinophaga sp. | reverse complement strand
GTGTGGGCCACCCAGAATAATATGCGCTTCGCCACCTATTTCGCATGGTTCGTGCACATCATCCACGCCACGCTGGAACCGGTGAGCGAATTCTTCGTGAATATGAGCGACGGCATCGAAGCGCGCCTTTTCCACCGCAGTACCCGCCCCATCAACTACCACGAGATAGACGAAGTGATCGAAATGAGCGTGGAGCCCGGCGCTTCGCAGGAAGAGAAGAACATCGTGCGCGGCATCCTCAAATTCGGCAACATTGCCGTGAAACAGATCATGCGCACCCGGCTGGACGTGAACGGCCTGGAATACGACATGCCATTCAGCGAGGTCGTGAAACAGGTGGCAGACCTTCACTACTCCCGCCTGCCCGTTTATAAAGTGAACCTGGACACCATCGTGGGCGTAGTGCATACCAAAGACCTTCTGCAGCACCTGGACAAAGGGGATGATTTCGACTGGCACGAAGTGCTTCGCCAGCCCTTTTTCGTGCATGAACATAAACTCATAGAAGACCTGCTGAATGAGTTCCAGACGCGGCATATGCATTTTGCCGTGGTGGTGGACGAATTCGGCGGCACCTCGGGCATCGTGACGCTGGAAGATATCATGGAAGAAGTGATCGGGGATATCAAGGATGAATTTGACGAGGAAGAATTCAATTACAACAAGGTAAACGAGCATACATACGTATTTGAAGGCAAAACCATGCTGAACGACGTTTGCCGCATCCTCAACATCGCGCCGGACACCTTTGAATCCGTTAAAGGCGAAAGCGATTCCATCGGCGGGCTGATACTGGAGCTTTCCGGGAAATTCCCCGAAGAGAACAGCGTGATCAGCTACGGGAATTTCGATTTCACCATCCTGGAAGTGACCAAGATGCGCATCCAGAAAGTACAGGTGAGCATTAAATCTGGTATTGAAACTGAATGAGACCGGCCGTGAAAAATTTCCGCTATTTACTCCTGGCAGCCCTGCTGCCCGTTTTCGGCGCCTGCCAGCAACAGGGTTACACTCCCAAGCCCAGGGGATACTTCCGTATAGACCTCCCGGAAAAAAAATACCAGGTGTTCAACGAGCCGGGCTACCCCTACACTTTCGAATACCCGGTATACGCCAGGATCGTGAAAGACACCCTGTTCTTTGACGAAAAGGCCGAAAATCCCTGGTGGATCAATGTGGACGTCCCGGAACTGAACGGCAAGATCTATATGAGCTACAAGGTGATAGGCGCAAAAAATGCGCTGGACAAGCTCATAAACGATGCCTTCAAGCTGACCTACAAACATACCTATAAGGCGGAATCCATCGAAGAGCAGGACATTCACACACCCAACAACGTGCACGGACTGTTCTACGAAGTGGGCGGCAACGCCGCTTCCGCCAAACAATTCTACGCCACGGACTCCACTGCGCATTTTTTGCGCGGAGCTTTGTATTTTTACGCTCCGCCCAACGCGGATTCCCTGGCCCCGGTGAACAAATTCCTGGAAGAGGATATGCGGCACCTGGTCGAAACGCTGAAATGGAAAGCTAACTGAGCGAACGATGATAGTGATAGATGATAAATACATCAGTGACGATGTAGTTGAGAAGAACTTCGTATGCAACCTGAACGCATGCAAAGGCGCCTGTTGCGTGGCCGGAGATTGCGGCGCACCGCTGGAAGAGGAAGAGCTGAAAATACTGAAGAAGATCTACCCTAAAGTAAAACCTTTCCTCCGCCCCCAGGGCATCGAAGAAATAGAGCACACCGGGCTGCATACCTGGGACGATGAGCATGGGCACGTAACACCCATCGTAAACGGCGCCATCTGCGCCTACGCCACCATAGACGATAACGGCATTGTAGGCTGCGGCATCGAAAAAGCCTGGAAGGCCGGCGCCATCGATTACAGGAAGCCCATTTCCTGCCACCTCTACCCCATCCGCATTACCAAATACGAGACCTTCGAAGCGGTGAACTACGACAAGTGGAGCATCTGCAAACCCGCCTGCAAACTCGGCAACCAGCTGCAGGTACCTGTGTACAAATTCCTGAAAGAAGCCATCATACGGAAGTACGGCGAAGAATTCTACGAAGTGCTGGACAGGATCGCCAATAAACAATATGAAACGGAAGACGGGGAATAACCCTCCGGGCAGGTAGGTGCAGGATGATAATTGATATAATTTTTCTGAATATTGATAGAATAGGCGCAATCTTTGCCCCGCAAAAACACGCGAACACTTTTTGACTATCTTTACAGGCATATGAACAAGACGGCAAGCACCTTTCTCTCCGAAAGCGAGATCAAAGCGGCTGATCTGGGTCACCGCAAAACGATCAACTTCAATATAGGCAAGTATAACGCCGCCGTGAAGAACGGCAAGCTTCAGTTCGCAGACCTGCCAACGGCGCGGGAACGCGCCAAGAACGTGAAATGGAAAGCCATCGAGAACCTGGACAAACACCTGGAAGATTTCGAGATGAACTTCATTAAACGCGGCGGTAAAGTGATCTGGGCCGAAACGGCCGAACAGGCGCGCGAAGAGATACTGGCCATCTGCAAAGCGAAGAACTGCAAGACCGTGGTGAAGAGCAAATCCATGGCCACGGAAGAAATACACCTGAACGATTTCCTGCACGAAAACAATATCGAGAGCGTAGAAACGGACCTCGGCGAATACATCCAGCAGCTGGACGATGAGCCGCCTTACCACATCGTAACGCCCGCCATGCATAAAAGCAAGGAGCAGGTGGCGCAGCTCTTTCACGACAAGCTCGGCTCCAGCCCGACCCTCAGCCCCGAAGAGCTTACGCTCGTGGCCCGCGATAAGCTCCGCCAGAAGTACCTGGAAGCGGAAGTAGGCATCACCGGCGCGAATTTTATAATTGCAGATATTGGCGGCATCGCCGTTACAGAAAATGAAGGCAACGCGCGCCTCAGCACTTCCTTCCCCAAAACGCATATAGCGCTGGTGGGCATCGAGAAAGTGCTGCCTTCCATCAACGACCTTGCGCTGTTCTGGCCGCTGCTGGCCACTTACGGCACCGGCCAGCAGATCACTTCCTACAATACCATTTTCACCGGCCCCCGCCAGGAAGGCGAAACGGACGGGCCGGAGGAGATGTACGTGATATTCCTGGACAACGGCCGCACGAACATCCTGCAGGATGTTGAAGCCAGGGAAAGCCTCTACTGCATCCGCTGCGGCTCCTGCCTGAACGCCTGCCCGGTGTACAAGAACATCGGCGGCCATACTTACAAGACCACCTACAGCGGCCCCATCGGCGCGGTGATCACTCCGCACCTGCAAGGGATCGAGAAATACATGCACCTCAGCTTCGCTTCCTCGCTCTGCGGCAACTGTACGGAAGTATGCCCCGTGCGCATCAACCTGCACGAGCTGCTGCTGCACAACCGCCATAAAGCAGTGGAGGAACATCATACCACCGGCGCTGAAAAGCTCGGCTGGTTTGGCTGGAAACAGGCTTGCCTCAGCAGGCGCATGATGAACCTGGTGGGCGGCAAAACCAAAAACCTGGTGATCGGGAAACTGTTCGGGAACGCCTGGGGCGACGACGAAAGAGGGCTGCCCATATTTGCGCCCAAATCGTTCAACCAGCTGTGGAAAGAAAGGAAAAAATAAGATCCGTCATTGCGAGAAGCCGCGGAGGCAAAGCCTGAGGGGCGACGAAGCAATGACGATTTTTTTTATTCCGCCGGAACCAGCTCTACAGGCACTTTCACATATACAGTGGATCTTTTGCCGTTTGAAGCGGGGAGCCAGTCCGGGCCGTCCTCAATAATTTCCACGGCGGCGGCGCCGGCCTCTTTGTGGAACGGGCGGTGCGCCTTGATGTTCTTTAATGTGCCGTCGGGCATTACCGTGAAGGAGACATATACTTCCCCTGAAATCTTTTCTTTAAGGCCTTCTACAGGCACCGTCTTCTTACTTTCCAGGTATTTCCTGTATGCGGAATCCCCGTAATATGGAACAGCAGGGGTATTTTTTTTACGGATGGTGCCATAGCCGGTCACCACTACATCGTTCAGCGCCTGAACCGTTTGCGGCATGCTCACGTTCAGATGGTTTTGATTGCCGGCAACGGCAACATTGGTCTTTTCATAACCTACATAGGAAAAATCGAGATCAAGCTTTTTATTAGGCTCTACTTTGAGGGCAAAATAGCCCGCAGTGTCCGTCATTACTGCTTTATCGGTGCCCCGCACCTGGATAACCACACCGGGGAGCTTCTGGCCGTTCATCGCGTCGATTACCTGGCCGCTGAGGATGCGGAGGTCGTTTTCTTCGGAATAACGGCGGTACTTGGATTCGGCACCGGTTACCACTCCTTCCACTTTATTGCCCTGCGCCAAAGCCTTCCGTACCGCCAAATCGCTGCCCGTGTCTTTCTTCATGCTGCCGATCATTATCGTGTCGATGATATCGTTCTTTATATGCACGTTCTCCTTCACGACAAGAGGAGCGGGAGCTGCCGCATAGGCGGAAGTTTCAGCTGCCCTGGCAGCCGGAGGGGGCTGCGGGGCAATAGTTCTGGCACGCTGTGCTTTTTTTGCGGCTTTCATTTCCTCCAAAGCAAGGGCTTTTTCCCTTGGCCCGGCAGAAAGTGCCTGTTGTTGCTGCGCCTCCCGGGCCTGATCCTCTGCGGAAGGCGCTGCTGCCCGGGGGGCGGAGTCTTTTTGAATATCCGTCAATCCGGAAAGCGTATCCGCCATAACAACCGTGTTCACATCCGGTTTAGCCAATACAGCAGTGTCTTTAGCCTGTGGCACCTGCGCAATATCCTGCTCACGTGGATCCTTGTTCAGCAACAATACGCCGCCAACTGATAATATTACGAGAATGACAGCAGCCGCGGCCCAGCGGTAATCCAGGCGGCGAACCTTGCCTTTCCCGGGCTCTACGGCCGATTCGGGTCCGGAGGCCGCCACCGGTGCGGCAGTTTTCCTGCCGCTGCTGATACGCTCGTTCAGGCGGGCCTGGAGGTCCGAAATAGCCGCAGACTGATCCGGTTCATACAAGGCATATCCTTCCAGCGCATCCGCCAGGAACGGATCATCCAGCGCCTGTTTTTCCAGGGCATGCATGGTCCTGTCGTCCAGCTCGCCGGCCAGGTACCGGCGGATCAGATCTGCAGTTGGTTTTATATGTTTATGATTATCAGGCATTAATTCTTCTCCATACAAATTTTGAGGTTCCTTTTCCCGTTCTGTATATAACTCTTCACCTTGGTCATCTCGTACCCGGTGATCTCGGACACTTCACGGTAGCTTTTCTCCTGCAGGTAGAACAGGTTCACACTGCGTTTCTGCTCTTCCGGCAAGGTTTCCAGGCACTTTTCCATGGCCTGGAGGTTCGCTTCCAGGTTAAATCCGTTCTCAGGATGAATATTTTCGCCGGATTCCATAAATCCATTGTCGTCTATGGAAACGACCCTTCCCTTGGCAGCCCTGATCTTCATCAGGCAATGGTTGCGGCTTAGCACGTGCAGCCAGCCCCTGAAATTCTGCACCTCATGATTTTTCACCTTTTCGATCAACTCCTCGAAGATCTGCATCACAGCGTCTTTACTGCTCTCTTCGTCCAGGTACTTGAGGCAAACGCCATACACGAGGTTCATATAACGCTCATATAATGCCGCCAGGTAGTCCAGCCGGCCGGTTTCCCTGTATTCCCGGACCAGCGTGGCGTCGTCGGCTTCCTTCATCATATGTTGCTGTAAAAAGGGCATCTGCGTTGGCAATACTACAAAAAAAAGGCTGCATCCGGTCCAGATGCAGCCCTGTTTTATGCAGTAAAAAGTTGTTTAGTGACGGAAGTGCCTCATGCCGGTGATCACCATGACCATGCCATTCTCTTTGGCGAAAGTGATGGAATCGTTGTCGCGGATGGAGCCGCCGGGTTGGATCACGGCATTGATGCCTTCTTCATGTGCGATGCGCACGCAATCGTCGAAGGGGAAGAACGCGTCGGAGGCCATCACGGCGCCTTTCAGCTCAAAGCTGAACTGTTTGGCCTTTTCGATGGCATGGCGGAGCGCGTCGATGCGGGAGGTCTGGCCACAGCCCTTGCCTACCAGCTGGCGGTCTTTCACCAGGGCGATCGCATTGGATTTCAGGTGTTTGCATACGATGTTGGCAAACTCGAGGTCGGAGCGCTGGGCCGCGGTAGCGGGTTGCGCGCCGGTATCGTTCCAGGTGTCGAAGCTGCCTTCGTCGTTGTCCTGCACCAGTACGCCGTTCAGTACGTTCTTGAACATTTTATCGGTCTTCAGCGGCTGTTTCTGCAGCAGCAGGATGCGGTTCTTTTTGGCCTGGAGTATTTCCAGCGCTGCCGGCTCAAACTCGGGCGCGATCAATATTTCAAAGAAAATTTCGCTGATGGCTTTGGCAGATTCCGCGTCCACTGTTTTATTGCAGGCAAGCACACCGCCGAAGGCGCTTTCTTTATCGCCCGCCAGCGCGGCTTCCCAGGCTTCCAGCAAGGTAGGCCTGCTGGCGATGCCGCATACGTTGGTATGTTTGATCACGGCGAAAGTGGTTTCCTGGAACTCGGCGATCAGCTGCACGGCAGCGTCAACGTCAACGAGGTTGTTGTAGGAAAGCTCTTTGCCATGCAGCTTGTCGAACAGGTCGTTCAGGTTGCCATAGAAAACGCCTTTCTGGTGCGGGTTTTCGCCGTAGCGGCAAACCTGGCCCTGGGGAACGGACAGCTGGAAGTGGTCTTTCTCTTCTTCGTTGCGCAGCCACCAGGAAGCGATGGCAACGTCATAATGGGCGCAAACTTCAAAGGCCTTAGCAGCGAAGTTCCTGCGCTGATCCAACGTGGTGGCGCCTTTTCCGTCTACCAGCGCTTTCTCAAGGTCCGCATACTGGTTTTTGGAGGCCACGATCACTACGTCTTTATAGTTCTTACCGGCGGCACGGATAAGGGAAACGCCGCCGATATCGATCTTTTCGATGATGGCTTGTTCTTCGGTAGTGCTTTTAACGGTTTCCTCGAAGGGATAGAGGTCCACGATCACGAGGTCTATCTCGGGGATTTCATACTGGGCAAGCTGCTCCAGGTCCTGAGGATTTTCCCTGCGGGCGAGAATTCCGCCAAACACCTTAGGATGGAGGGTCTTAACACGGCCGCCCAGGATAGAAGGGTAAGCAGTGAGGTCTTCCACGGCCACGCATTTCACACCCAGTTCTTCGATGAACTTCTGTGTTCCACCGGTAGAGTAGATGGTTACGCCTTGCTGGCCCAATGTTTTAACGATATTCTCCAGGTTGTCCTTATAGAAAACGGAGATCAAAGCTGATTTGATTTGCTTTTGCATGCACAGTAATAATTAGAGATTTACAACAAAGGCTCCTTGCTCCGGAACCGAAAAGCAGCGCAAAGGTAGTTCGTTGCAGGCATTTTTCCACTTCCTTAGCTGGAAAGCTGAACAGGATGCGTCGAAAATGAGCATATCGTATGTAAAAAATTCCTGCAACCGGCTGATATCGACCTTAGGAGTATGTGACAACAATATGTAATCTATTTTGATCTTTTTTGACGGTGCCGGTGCATGCTGCAGGTTGTCCCCGAGCACCAGCAGGCGTTTGTTCCCCATGCTCACCAGGCAACTGCCGCGGATATACGAAAGCAGGAAGGGCCGGTTGCGGGGGGAAACAAACGGCTGGCGGATGCCTCCGGCCGGAAGGGCAATATGTTTCCCGGTGCCGCCCGTATCCTGCTGTCCGCCCAGGCTGCAAGTTATGGCGATCCTCTTCACTCCCAGCTCCAGCTGTGATGCGGATAGCTGCGGATGTTCCAGCCCGGCGCTGTCCCCTGCCCGGAAACTCTCCCTCCCGGAGATGTACTCAACAACCGTTAGCTTCGGAAGATTGTACACCGCCAGCCGTCGCTGCTGCTGCCATTGCATCCGCTGCCAGGCACCCAGGCCTGTAAAAGCCGCCATCAGCCCCAATGCCCACCACACGGCTTCTTTTTTCTTCAGCAGCCATCCCACGAGGCCGGCCACCGTAAAGCCATACAGCAGGAACATCCCCGTCATGCTCATCCGGATGCCGTTTACCACGGCTCCGGGGATACCGTCCACCCATTGGATGACCAAATTCATGGCGAAAATGCCATACTCCAGTCCTTTCCCTGCAAAAGCCGCCACCACCGGTGCTTCCGCGACCATCA
>CBFHAF010000169.1:0-8191 GCA_965653435.1 uncultured Chitinophaga sp. | reverse complement strand
GCCTTCCTTCAAAGAAACCAAGGTCCAGGCCAAGATTGAGCACTGTGGAGGTTTCCCAGGTGAGGTCCGGGTTCACCAGCTTGCGGTAAACAAAACCTTTCATCATATCCTGCCCCAGCATATAGTGGCTGGTAGATAAAGTGGACATCTGCTCAAAACGGTCGATGCCGCTGTTATTGCCAAGGCTTCCGTAAGAAGCTCTCAGTTTACCGCTGCTGAGTATCTTGCCGGTGATGGGTTTGATAAAATTTTCCTCGGTAAAACGCCAGCCTACCGCCACTGAAGGGAAGAAACCGTAGCGGCTGCCGGGGAGGAATTTGGAAGAACCATCATAACGGAAGTTTGCTTCAAGCAGGTATTTTTCAAATGCGGTATAATTGATACGGCCAATGTAGGAACGCAGCCCTTCAGTGCTGGAGTTGCCCGATGCGCTCTGGATAGCCGGGAGCGCCGCATCCACTTCATGAAGGTCAGGATGTATCCTGTCGTTGCGGCTGCTGTTCTGTATGCGGGTGTTCCAGTACTCTTCGCTGTATACGCCCAACACCGCAATCTCATGGTTGTCCGCGATGGTGCGGTTGTAGCTGATGCGGCCCGTCAGCATGGTTTTGTAACCGGTAGTGGTAAAATTGCCGATCCCCGCGTTCTCTCCCACATATACACGGCTGCCGGGAGAGTTGGACTGGAAGTTCCACGCCTGGTTTGGAATATTGGCGTTATAACGGAACTGGTTATTGTAGTTCAGGGAGTAGTCTATCCTGCCTGTCAACCCTTCTATCGGCGACCAGTCGAAATACACCTGGCCGTTCGCTTCCTGGCGGTTCTGGCGGTTCAGCGTATTCTGGTATACAGTATACGGGTTATACGCCTGTGCGTCTTCGCCATATGCCATTACGCCGCCGTATTTATTGGTAACGGGATCGTAAGGCGTTATGCCTGCGATCGCATACTGCATGTCGAAACCAGCGGTATTGGTGGAGTTATCGTCTGTGAAGCCGTCTTCCAGCGCATAGACCATTTTAGACCAGTTGCCGTTGAATTTTACGCCGGCATTCATGTTCCTGCGTACTTTATAGTCGTAGCTGAAACGGGCGTTATATTGTTTGTAGTCGTTATTGATCTGGAGGCCTTTTTCGTCCAGCACGCCAACGGACATAAAGAAATTCGACTGTTCATTGCCGCCTGATGCGGAAATATTATAGTTCTGGATCTGGCCGTCGCGGATGATAACATCCCACCAGTCGGTATTCGGATACTTCAGCGGGTCTATCATGCCGAGCGCCATCCACTGGTCTATAGTGCCGTCTTTAAACAGCCACTGGGAGCGGGTAGTGCCTACAGAAGCCTGCCGCTGGTGCAAGGTGAGTGCACGGGGGTAATTGGCCATGAAATCGTATGCGCGGGTGGGCTTCTGTACGCCGAAGGTGCCGTTGAAGTTGATCGCCGTACGTTTCTGGCCTTTACCTGATTTGGTCGTGATGAGGATAACGCCGTTTGCCGCGCGGGAACCGTAAACAGAAGCGGAGGTCGCGTCTTTTAATACCGAAATGCTTTCGATATCATTCATATTAAGACGGTTGATGTCCACATCCGGCATACCGTCTACCACTACCAGCGGATTGGCATTGTTCACCGTGCCGAGGCCGCGTATGATGAGGGCGGCGCTATTGCGGCCGGCCATGCCTGAAGACTGCGATACTGCAAGGCCGGGCACGAGGCCTGACAATGCGGAGGAGGCATTGGGCAGCGAACGGTTGGTGATCTTTTCGTCTACCTTCACGGCAGACACAGCGCCCACCAGGTTCACTTTCTTTTGAGTGCCGTAACCCACTACCACCACTTCGCCGAGCGCTTTCTGGTCGGTTTTGAGCGTCACCAGCACTGCAGTGCCCGAGGTGTAGGGCACTTCCTGCGTGGCATAGCCGATGTAAGTGATCACCAGGATGCCGGAGGATTTCGGTGCATTTTTAATGTTGAAGCTGCCATTGGCATCCGTGGCTGCGCCGGCGGAAGTGCCTTTCACGGCTACGCTCACGCCCGGAAGCGGCGCTTTTTGTTCGTCGGTTACGCGGCCGGTAATGGCATGGGTTTGCTGTGCCCGGGCTGTGTTTGCCATGAATGCCGCCGCGAGCAGCAACATGCAGAAACAGCGGAACGAACGCCTGCGTAAAAAAGGAGGTGAATGTTTGAACATAACGCTTGGTTTGAGAATGTATCAGCAATAAAATGGTAACTGCCCGCTGTTTTAGCGGACACTACGGACAAAGGCCGTCAGGAGGATGCAAACGTTTGCATTTATTTACATATAAAACGGTTCTTGTGTTGATTGCATACGTGGAAACTTGATTTGGATTTTGTGATTTTAAGTTTAGTCTCTTGTCTGGTGCGTAGTCAGATTTTGGTAACAACTACTCCTGCTTTAACAAATGTATAAAAAACAATCGATTGAAATAAAAAAATTCATACATTTTACCTTGCCATGGTATTTTCTTACGGAAACCACCCGCAAGCTGATACTAAAATCCGCTGTAGCAAAGAGATTCAGGGGATCAAAAAACGAACAGAAAATATCATTTTTTGTTATTATATCATGTAAAATTCCGTCCACCCCCTGCTCATGAATTACCTCCGGATCACCATGCGCGATCTCTGGCAACATAAATTGCATACGTTCATCAATGCCATAGGTTTGGCCGCCGGTCTTGCCTGTATGTTGCCTGCCGTGTTATTTATGCCGGATGAGCAAAGGTTTGACAAATTCCATCTTCATCAATCGGCCGTTTACCACATCAACACCACGCTGGTGGCGGATGCAGGTGCTCTTTTAGCACCGGCTGCACGAGGCATGTGCAGCGATCCGCTCTTCATCCTGTCAGTGGCGGTGATTAATTTAGTTTATATCACCAATGCAGGCGGCCTCAAACGCCCGGAAGAAGTGGGTCCCGCGCAAGCTCAACGGCGGCAGCCGGGGCAAATCATCCTCCGGTTTCTGCCAGGATCAGCAATCGTTTGCATTATTTCGTTTATACCGGGCGGTGTTTTTACCCTGATAGCCTCGCCAGTATTCAATGAACTCCAGGCAAACATTTGCAATTGAGCGATGGACCTGGGCTGGCATATTAGCGGTATTATTGCAGCTGTGCATCATTCTCCTCCCAGGAATATATCCTGTTACATACTTTCAGCATTCAAGCCGGCTGCCGGATCTAAAAAGCGCGCACTCTCGTGGAGATAACGGCGGCCATGAGGCCAGAGTTAACATGTCCCATTTTTATAGTGCTTCCATATAATACAACCGCGCATCAGCCCAATACCCCTGTAGTACGAGAAATTACATGAAGAAATGCTCGGAGATGATCTTGCCGTCTTTCACCGTATACACGCACAGCTCCTCCCATTTCGCGCGGCCCTTGCCTTTCATGGTCAGGTCCATGCCTGACACAAAAGCAATGATGTTGCCGGTGATGATGGGCTCCTGCACGTAGATCTCATGCACTTCCTCTATCATGGAATTGAACTTTTCCCCTTTTTTCAGGATGTTGTCCAGCCCCTTTTCTTCTTTGGGAAACTCAGGCGTGGCGTAAGGTTCAACGCTTACCACATCATCAGCGAAGAGCTCTTTCTGCGCTCCTTCGAAGTCGCCTTTGCGGCAATATTCCACCAGGCGCTCTGCAATTTGTTCTGTAGTCATAAACGTAGATTTTTGTCAGGTTAAATATCTGTTTTTATTTTTGCCGGAAGCCGGCTTCATGCAAATTATCATGGATAAAAAATAATTTCCCGGGCACCCGGCAATTGCAGTTTTTTCGCTGTAGTTTTGGTAACCCGCATTAAAAACCTGCGCCTCTTTCAACTCATGAACCGTTTACCCGTCCTGGTGATCTGCTGCCTCATCAGCCTCCCCTCATTTGCCCAATCAGCATTGGATTCCGTCCTTCAGCTCAAATCTTTCAGCGGCGTAGTGGCCGTGGCCCGGAAAGGAAAGATGCAGTACCTGAAAAGCCACGGGTCCGCCAACCTTGAAACTCAAACGCCTTTACGCACAGGCGATCAGTTTGTCATCGGTTCCGTCAGCAAACAGATCACTGCCGTATTGGTGCTGCTCGCCGCCGAAAAGGGGCTCGTACAGCTGCACACGCCCATCCGCCGGTACCTGCCGGATTATCCGGAAGCCTGGGCAGACAGTATAACTTTGCATCAAATATTGAACCATACCTCCGGCATCATGATGCGGGGGAAGCCACTGGCTTTCAGGCCCGGCAGCCAGTTCGGGTATTCCACCGTTTCATTCAGCGTAGCGGCCGATGTGCTGGAAAAAACAAGCGGCAAAACCTACGGCGAGCTTGCGGCGGAATTGTTCAAACGCTGCGGCATGCGCCACAGCACGGCAACAACAACGGGCATAAAGCACCTGGTAACGCCTTATGAAAAAGGCAAGCCCGTAACTTTCGAATACAGCCGCTTACCAGTACCGGGCGGCGCTATCGTTTCCACCGCGGAAGACCTTACCCGCTGGAACCAGCAGCTGCACACGGGCAAAATACTGAGAGACAGCAGCTACCGGCTGATGATCACCCCAACGTCTACCCGCCCCCCGCACCGCTGGGGAACCGCGGCTTACGGCTACGGTATCCAGATCATGAACGGCGAGCTGAGCCATAACGGTTATATGGCTGGCTTTCACTCCACCTGCATCTGGTATCCGCAACAGCAGGTGAGCCTGGTGGTATTGGAGAATATTACGCAAAACCCGGATGATATGGACGACACTTACCGGATCCAGGATAAGATCCGGGAAATCGTACGACCTTAATATAAAACGCCCTCTTCAGGGCGTTTTTCCATTCCAGCCGCCACTGCCCCGCGCCTTTTGCCACTGGTATAAAATCCCCTGCTCCCAATAAATTTTATTCCAATTTTGCGTTTTAATCCCCGTATCGTTCACCATGGCTCGAACCGCCCCCAATAACAGGCCTTCTTTTTTTCACCGTAAAGTTTTTATGGGTGTGACCTGGCTGGAGATCATTCTCTATTTCCTGGTATTCGCATGCCAGGGCCTGATCCTGGCGGTCCCGACGATGCTTTCCAGGAAAGTGCCCTCCTCCTGGCTCGTGTCCGTGGCGGTAGACTCCATGTCTATGGGCCTCGCCTGCCTGCCCGGATGGTGGCTGATCTTCCGCCGGTACCGGGACCGCCCGATGAAAAAACGTTTTCTCCTGCACCTCTATGCCGCGCCGGTGTACATCATTGCGTGGCTCCTGATGATGGATGCGTACCACCTGCTCGCAGGCCACCCGGTGATATCATTAAAAGACTTTGCGCTGACCTTTTTCCCGACCCTCGTTTTTTATGTCCAGGTGTTTGCGATGCTGCACGTTTATCATTTTTACAGGGAGCGGGAGGCGCAGCTGCAGAAGGAAAAAGAGCTCTCTGCCCTGGCCTTCAACAGCGAGATCAACGCACTGAAAGCGCAGATACAGCCGCATTTCCTGTTCAACACCCTCAACTCCATCAGCGCCAGCGTGCCGGCGGAACAGGAAGCTACGCGGGAGCTGATTGCCCGGCTGGCGGATACTTTCCGTTATTCGCTGTACTGTACAAGGCATGAGTGGGTGCCCCTGCGGGAAGAGATACGCTTCATCCGCACGATGCTGGAAGTGGAGCACTCGCGTTTCAAAGACCGGCTGCAGTTCGACATCACGCCGCTGAACGGAGCCGCCAATATCCTGGTGCCGTCCATGCTGCTGCAGCCTGTGGTCGAAAACGCCGTCAGGCATGGCATTGCGCCGAGCATAGACGGCGGGCGCATCAGCATCGCGGTGGAACAGCTGCCCGGTAAACTGAAGATCGTGATCAGCGACACCGGCGTGGGTTATGCCGGCAATCCGCAGGACCTGCTGGCTTCTTCAGGCGTGGGATTGAAAAATACGCGCCAGCGGCTTGAACTCTTATTTTCGGAAACCATACATATCACCCGCAACGAACCTTCGGGCCTGATATTTACGTTCTACATTCATACCAATGCCTATGCAACGGAAAACAGCATTGATCATAGACGATGAGGAAGCATCCCGTTTCCTGATCAGGGAATACCTGGCGGATTTCCCCGGGATCGCCGTTTCCGGCGAATGCCGCAACGGCGCGGAAGCCATCAGGGATATAAACGCCATCCAGCCGGACCTCGTGTTCCTGGATATCCAGATGCCCGCCATCAACGGCTTCCAGGTGCTGCAGGAGATCACGCACATCCCGCTCATCGTGTTCACCACGGCTTCCGACCAGTTTGCCATCCGCGCGTTTGAGCTGAATGCGCTCGACTACCTGCTGAAACCTTATACCAGGGAACGCTTCAGCCTGGCGATGGAACGGGTGCACAGGAATACGCAGGGCCAGAACCTTCACTTCCTCGCAGAAACCAATACCGGCAATTATCCCAGCCGGATACTCGTAGAAAAAGGCAACCGCCTCAAGAATATCGCTGTGGATGATATCCTGTACCTGAAAGCGGAAAAGGATTACACCCAGATACATACTGCCGGCCAGTCGTACCTCAGCTCGCAGGGCATCGGAACGCTGGAAAAGCGGCTGGACCCGGAGAAATTCATCCGCATCCACCGTTCGCATATCGTTAATATACTTCACATCAAAGAAGCATACAGGGATATCAGCAAGATGTTCGTCGTGATGCAAAACGATACGGAACTGAGCATCGGGCGCAATTACACGGAAAATCTCAGGAAACTTATCTACTGAATTTCATCGCCCGGCGCGGCGGTTGAGCCGGTTTACCGGCAGTTGGTCGACAGGAACGCGCGAACGTTCGTATCCCCGGTATCTTTCCGGTTATAAAACAAACAGCATGAGAAGATTGATCATTTTTATACGCAGGTATTTGCTGCTGCTGCCCGGCAAGGGCCAGCCGCGCGTGCGGATACAGGCAGAAAGGAACCGTTTGCGGGTGTAGCGGTGTGATCCCTGAAAATTTATGGCTGCGCAGCCCAGCTGATAGCGTTCCTGAACAGGGTGGTATAGTCCGCGTTGCGGAACAGCTCCGGCGAATGGCCCATAAAAATGTAGACGTTCTTTCCCGGCATGCGCGGGTTGCTCCAGATCACCGGGTGGTCGCCCATCTTTTTAGCGGATTGGGGGGAATAGGTATTTTCGTCCACACTGGCTATCACATGCACGTTGGGACGGGGACTTTTGTTGTAGGTGTACCATTCTTCCTTTTCAATCCAGAAAACATTTTTTATCCCTTTCATGACAGGATGCCCCGCATCCTCCACCACTACTTTCCCTTTCGCAAAATCCGCGATATAATCTTTGAAACGGATGCCGCCCATGAAATCCGAAAACCACTGCCACATCTGGAAACCGTCAAACTCGCCGAGCAGCGTGGCATGATGGAAACCGATCCAGCCGCCTTTCCCGGAATTGATATAGGCCTCGAAAGCCTTTGCCGCTTCGGGTTTCCAGGCATAGGGCGGGTAATCGAGCTGGATGAACAGCTGGAAATCCTCCAGGAAGGCTTCATTGATGAGGTCTGTATTCTGTATGTATTGAATGCTGAAGCTGCTGTCTGCCGCCAGCTGGTCCAGCCAGGGCTTTGCCGCACGCGTGTAGGCGATATGATGGCCGCCCGGTTCCGCCAGGGCCAGTACTTTGAAGCGCGGGATCATGGCCGGTTGCACGATTTCCCCGGAAAAGAGGCAGGTAACAGGGCCGGAATTTTTTGCGGGGGGAACGATCGGGGAAGTATCGGGCCGGAGCATGGACAGGCTGAATCCGGCCAGCAATACCAGGGCGATTACCGTTTTGAAAACCTTATGCATGAAAACAGGGCATTTCGTGGAAATTTCAACACATACAATCTACGGATAGTCCCGGTTATTTACAAAACCCGTCCAGCTTTGCCGTGGCATATTCTCCGCCCAGGTCTTTCGCTTTTTTCCAGTCGCTGCAGGCGCCGGCCAGGTCGCCCAGGTGCTGCCGGGTGTTGCCCCTGTTAAAATACACCACGGGATTGAGCGCATCCAGTTCGATGGCTTTGGTGTAATCAGGCAGGGCCGCTTCGTATTCGCCTGCTTCGTCTTTATTCACCGCCCGGTTGATGTATGCTTCTTTGAATTCGGGGGAAAGCGAGATGGCCTTATCGTAATCTTCGCGGGCTTTGGGGCCCAGCAATATTTCC